>DASYIU010000246.1:0-3318 GCA_035997285.1 Methyloceanibacter sp.
CTCCTCGACCACGGGAAGCACCTCTTTGCGCGAGGCCGGCGAGCGGTCGATCAGCTCCTCGGCGGTGCCGAGCGCGGATTGGCCGGCTTGATCGACATGACTTCGGGAAGGGCGCCGGCGAGCCGACGTAAATAAACAACAGTATTTACGTGTTCATCGACTCGAAAAACTCGCCGTTGTTCTTGGTCTGCTTCAGCTTGTCGAGCAGAAATTCGATGGCGTCCTGGGTTCCCATTGGATTCAGGATGCGGCGGAGCACGTACATCTTCTTGAGCTGATCGGGCGGAACCAGCAGCTCTTCCTTGCGGGTGCCGGAGCGGGCGATGTCGATGGCCGGGAAGACGCGCTTGTCAGCCACCTTGCGGTCGAGCACGATCTCGGAATTGCCGGTGCCCTTGAACTCCTCGAAGATCACCTCGTCCATGCGGCTGCCGGTATCGATCAGCGCGGTGGCGATGATGGTGAGCGAGCCGCCCTCCTCGATATTGCGGGCGGCGCCGAAGAAGCGCTTCGGCCGCTGCAGCGCGTTGGCGTCGACGCCGCCGGTCAGCACCTTGCCCGACGACGGCACCACGGTATTGTAGGCGCGGCCAAGACGCGTGATCGAATCGAGCAGGATCACCACGTCGCGCTTGTGCTCGACGAGGCGCTTGGCCTTCTCGATGACCATCTCGGCGACCTGCACGTGGCGCGAGGCCGGCTCGTCGAAGGTGGACGAGATCACCTCGCCCTTCACCGAGCGCTGCATGTCGGTGACCTCTTCGGGGCGCTCGTCGATCAGCAGCACAATCAGATAGCACTCCGGATGGTTGGCGGTGACGGAGTGGGCGATGTTCTGCAGGATCATGGTCTTGCCGGTGCGCGGTTGCGCCACGATCAGCCCGCGCTGGCCCTTGCCGAGCGGCGCCACGATGTCGATGACGCGGCCGGTGTTGTCTTTGCGGGTCGGGTTGTCGATCTCCATCACCATCCACTCATCGGGATAGAGCGGCGTCAGATTGTCGAAATGGATCTTGTGGCGCTGCTTGTCGGGGTCCTCGAAATTGATGGTGTTGACCTTGAGCAGCGCAAAGTAGCGCTCGCCCTCTTTCGGGCTCCTGATCTGGCCTTCGACGGTATCGCCGGTGCGAAGTCCGAAGCGGCGGATCTGGGACGGGCTGACATAGATGTCGTCGGGACCGGCGAGATAATTCGAGTCGGGGGAACGCAAGAATCCGAAGCCGTCGGAGAGCACCTCGACAACGCCTGTGCCGGTGATCTCAACGTCGCGAGCCGCCAATTGCTTCAGAATCGCGAACATGAGCTCCTGCTTGCGCATGGCGCTCGCGTTCTCGACGGCGACTTCCTCGGCGAAGCTCAACAGCTCCGTCGGCGACTTGGTCTTCAAATCTTGCAGCTTCATTTCTTGCATACGCTGCTACTCCAAACGGGGAATGGATAAACCTGGGATTTCGAATGCCGCGCGGGTGAGCGCGGATTCAAGGGAAGGGGAAAGGATATGCCTTGGCGGGAAAGGCAGAGTGCGACGCCTGCTCCGCTCCGGACGACCCGATCTTTTGGGGGGAAAAGGCGGGGCCGCGACAGCGTCCCGAATTGGATGCGACTCATCTTATAGCAGACCACGACGGCGGGCGGAATAGGCTTGGCCAGCCCTCTAGAAGGGGCGGACAACCACGAGAATCACGATGCCGATCATCAGCAGCGTCGGGATTTCGTTGGCGATGCGATAGAAACGCGCCGACCGCGTGTTCCGATCCAAGGCGAAGTCCCTCGTCCACATCGCCAGCAGCCCATGAAAGGCGGACAGCATCAGCACGAGGCCGAGCTTGGCGTGAAACCACCCGTCCTTCCACCAGTCGATGGCCCCGGAGAAGGCGAGGATCAGACCGAAGACCCAGCTTGCCAGCATCGCCGGCGTGGCGATCAGCCGGAGCAGCCGCTGTTCCATCACCTTGAAGGTCTGCGACTGCTCGGAGCCTGTCTTGCTCTCAGCGTGATAGACGAATAGCCGCGGCAGATAGAGGAGTCCCGCCATCCAGGCGATGATGGCGATGATGTGGAAGGACTTGATATAGGCAAGGAGCATGTCGAATGCCAGGGATGGGTCAGGCCGCGCCGGTCTTGACGAGCCGCACAAGCCGCTCGACGTTCTCGATGGGCGTGTCCGGTTGAATGCCATGACCGAGATTGAAGATGAAGGGGCCTGACCCGAGCGCCGCGAGGATGGACGCGACCCGCCGGTCGAGATGCGGTCCCCCGGCAACGAGCAGCAGTGGATCGAGATTTCCTTGCACCGGCACCAAGCTCTGCAGCCCGTCCCTGATCCACTCGAGCGGCTGGCTGGTATCGCAGCCGATGGCATCGATGCCTGTCTCTCGCGCGTAGCGTTCGGCAAGCAGGCCTGAGCCGCGCGGAAAGCCGATCACCGGAACATCCGGAGCCTTGGCCTTGACCTGCTCGATCAGGCGGCGTGTCGGCGCAATGCCCCAGCGGGCAAATTCGTCCTCCGGCAAGCTCCCGGCCCAGCTGTCAAAGATCTGCAAGGCGCTGGCGCCAGCTGCGACTTGGCCCAGCAGGTAATCCGCCGAAGTCTCGACCAGCAGATCGATGAGCCGCTGGAAATTGGCCTTCTCGCGATAGGCCCAGAGCCGTGCCACTGCCTGGTCCTTGCTGCCGCCGCCCTCGACCATGTAGGTCGCCACCGTCCACGGCGCTCCGCAGAAACCGATCAGCGGCACCGATTTCGGCAGCGCGGCCGTCACCCGCTCGATGGTCTCGTACACCGGGGCCAAAGCCTTGGCAGCGTTCCCTTTATTAAATCTTCCGAGAGCCTTGGCATCGCCAACAGTCTCAAGTCTTGGGCCCTCGCCCTCGACGAACTCCACCTTCTGCCCCAAGGCATAAGGCACGATAAGAATGTCGGAGAACACGATGGCCGCATCGAGATCGAACCTTCTCAAGGGTTGCAGCGTTACTTCGGCTGCGAGCTCAGGAGTGCGGCAGAGATCGAGGAATGAGGAGACCCTACCTCTCACCTCCCGATACTCGGGGAGATAGCGCCCGGCTTGGCGCATCAGCCAGATCGGAGGCGGAGCATTTGTCTGCCCCGCGAGGGCCCTGAGGAGGGGGCTTTGTGAGGAAGGGATATGGAGCATCGTTGTCCCTAAATACTAAAAGAAAGAATCTCTCTTAGATTTCTACTGTTACAGTTAGGGCGTGAATAGCGGACATTCCGCGCTGTCACCAGGCTATCGACAGGACTCGCCAACGAGCTCAGGAGTCGACTAGGGACTGAGCCCAAAGGCTGTAGCTAATTTG
>DASYIU010000247.1:0-5537 GCA_035997285.1 Methyloceanibacter sp.
AGGGGCCTAATTGGCGGCTTCGGTGGCGACCAGCTTCCAGTTCGGGTTTTTCGAGGCGAGGTCGCGGGCGAAGGTCCAGATGTCTGTGACCTCGCGCACCTTCTTGGCATCGCCTTCGACCACCTCGTCCTCGGCGTCGCGCGTCACCGAGATCAGCTCGCTCACGAATTTCACCGTCACATAGGCGGTGCGGTTCTTGATCTCGGTCTCGATGATATCCGCCTTGTCGATGCCGACCAGCTTCGACTCGACCTTCTCGCCGCGCGCGTCGCGCTCGCGCATGGCGCGCTGGAAGCCTTCATAGACGTCGGTGCCGAGGAGCTGGCTCAGCATGGTGTCGTCGCCCTCGGCGAACGCCATGACGATCATCTCGTAAGCGGCCTTGGCGCCATCGAGGAAGTGGCCTGGATCGAAGCCGGGATCGACGCGCATCAGAGCGGTCAGCGACTGCCCTAGCGGGCTGTCCTTGGTGGCATGGCGGCCAAGCTTCGCTTCGATATCCTCCATCGAGGGCACTGAGGTCTCGAGCGACGCGCGAGCCGAGCGGCCGCGCGGCAGGGCCACGACCGGCTCGTTGCCATCCGGCGGCGTTGCCCTTTTGGCATCTTGCGTGGTGTAGGGATCGTAAGGCGGCCGCTCGTTGCCCGTGCGCCGCCCGAGCACATTGCGCAGCCGGATGAAGATGACGACCGCCAGCACGAGGAACAGCAATGTGTAGATGTCGAAGGCTTCACTCATGCTTTGCCGTCACCCGCGTTCAGGGATGAGCCCGCGATCGATGCGGAACGCTCTAGGGTGGGATATTGGTGCACGCCTAGAGATTTGCCAGCGGGAGCCTTAAGCTCGGGCAGGAATTTCCCACCCCCTGCCCGCTTACACGAGCACAACTTAAGGCATTCAAGCGGGCGAAGCCAAGCCTAAACGCTGTTGCGCTTAATTCGCTGTTGCCGCAAGGGCTGCGGGGCATATGACACGACGCGAAGAGCGGCCTGCGATTGCAGTCCCGGCATCCCCCGTGCTAGCCAGCCACGCTCAAGGCTTAAGGAGCCGTCATGGCGAGGAAAAAGACAAAGGACGACCAGCCCAGAAAGACCAATGGCGACGGGCCGGCCAAAGAGGTGCCCCAGGGGCCGCGCACGGCGTCCGAGCCTGCTGGCGTGGGGGCGAGGGCCACGACGCAAGCCGAGCTCGCCGTCCTGGCCCAGTACATCAAGGACCTGTCCTTCGAGAGCCCTCAGGCCCCGCAATCGCTCCAAGGTCCCGGCCAGAACCCGCAGCTCAAGGTCAGCGTCAATGTGGGCGCTGTGCCGCGCGCAGAGGAGGCCTATGAGGTCAGCCTCAACCTTGAGGTCCATGCCAGGAGCGACTCCGGCGTGATCTACAATATCGAGATGATCTATGGCGGGCTGTTCCGCCTGCGCGGCGTTCCGCAGAATCTGCTGCAGCCGGTGCTGTTCGTCGATTGCCCGACGCTCCTGTTTCCCTTCATGCGCCGCATCCTCGCCGACGTCACCCGTGACGGCGGCTTCCCGCCGCTGATGCTCGATCCGATCGATTTCGGCAGGCTCTACGCCCAGAACCTCGCCAAGGCCCAAGGCGGGGCGGATCTCGAGGCCAAGAACTGACGCGCTAGGTTGGGGTTTAGATCAATACTGGAGCCACAGGGCATCGCCCCCGAGGGTCGCCACGAAGGCGCGGTGGGCTTCGATCTCGGCGGGAGTAAGCCGCGGTGCCAACGGCCTTGGCCGGGGCAGCACCCCCTCGCCATTCGCCTGAAGCAGGGCCTGGCCCCCGTTGACGGCGAAGTCGAGCCGCGCCTGGTGCCCGCCCACAAGCTCGACATAGACGCCCGCGAGCAGCCGACAATCGAGCAGCGCGCTGTGCTTCTCGCGCTCGGAGAGATCGATGCCGTAGCGCTTGCACAGCGCGTCGAGGCTGCATGGGGAGCCCGGATGCTTCCGCCGCGCCAGAGCAAGCGTGTCGACGACGCGGTCCCAGCGGAGAGGCGGCCGCGCCAGGCGGTCGAGCTCGGCGTTGAGGAAGCCGAAATCGAAGGTCGCGTTGTGCATCACCAACATGGCGCCCTCGATGAAGCCAAGCATGTCGTCGGCGAGCTCGGCGAAACGCGGCTTGTCGCGCAGGAATTCGTAGGAGAGGCCGTGCACCTCGAAGGCCGAAAACGGCACCTCGCGCTCGGGGTTGACATGGCAGTGCCACACCCGCCCCGTGGGGATGCCGTTGAGGAGTTCGATGCAGCCGATCTCGACGATGCGATGGCCCTCGAACGGGTCGAGCCCGGTCGTCTCGGTATCGAGCACGATCTCGCGCAAAAGCTCTTTGCCTCTCTAGTCCTGATATTGGTGACGCAATCGCTCCATGACGCGGCCCTCGCGATTGTGGAGTGATTCGATCAGTCTATCGATCTCGGCACGCATGTCCGCAAGGCTCGTCCCGCTGTCCACAATGAAGTCGGCCCGCGCCCGCTTGTCGGCCTCGGGAAGCTGCCGCGCCACGAGGCCTGCAAATTTCTCCTCGGTCATGCCCGGCCGCGCCATCACGCGCTTTCTCTGCGTCTCTGCTGGCGCACTGAGCACGATGGTTACATCGACGCGGGCCGAGGCGCCCGTCTCGAACAGAAGTGGGATCTCGAGCACGGCGAGCGCCGCGCCTTTCTTCTCCTGCTCGCGCAGGAAATCGATCTCGGCCTTGACCACCATGGGATGCACGATACCCTCGAGCGTCTTGAGGCGCTTGGGCGAGCCTGCCACCCGCTCGGCGAGAAGCTTCCGATCAACGCGGCCGCCATGGGTGACGCCGGGAAAGGCAGCCTCGATCGGCCCGATCGCCTCTCCTTCATAAAGACGATGCACATACGCATCGGCGTTGAACACCGGCACGCCACGGCCGGACAAATGCTCGGCCGCGGCCGACTTCCCCATGCCGATCCCGCCGGTAAGACCGATGACGAGCATCACCCTCCTCCGAGCGTCGCCGCGACATGGGCCTTG
Source organism: Methyloceanibacter sp. (assembly GCA_035997285.1). GTDB lineage: Bacteria > Pseudomonadota > Alphaproteobacteria > Rhizobiales > Methyloligellaceae > Methyloceanibacter. The sequence continues at coordinate 3,009 of DASYIU010000247.1, forward strand.
AGCTCTGCCGTGACCTCGGGGCGGACGCCGAACCAGCGTTCGAAGCCGGGCACGGCCTGGTGAAGCAGCATGCCGAGGCCATCCACGACGCGATTGCCCCTGGCTCGCGCGGCGGCAAGAAGCTCCGTCTCGAGCGGGCTGTAGACGATGTCGGCAACCACCGCGTCAGACGGCAGCGCCGCAAGATCTATGTCGAGGTGGCCTTTGCCGGTCATGCCGAGGCTGGTGGCGTTGACGACAAGGCCGCAGCCGGCAGGCGCCCTATTCCGGTCCTTCCAGTCGATCACGTGGACGGGTGGACTGAAAGCTTGTGCCAAGCCCTGGGCCCGGTCGCGCGTGCGGTTGGCGATGAGGATGCGCGAAGCGCCTTGAGCAATGAGACCATGGAGAATCGCCCGTGCCGCCCCGCCGGCGCCAAGCACTAACACCGGCCTACGCCCTTCATTCCACTGCGGGGCCTCTTCATTCAAATTGGTCACGAAGCCGTAAGCGTCGGAATTGCTCGCGCAGAGCCTCCCCTCCCCGTCGAGCCACAGCGTATTGGCCGCGCCGATCGCGCTTGCCGCCTCGTCGGCGAACGCGGCGAGCCGCAAGGCTTCTTCCTTGTGCGGCAGCGTCACGTTGGCGCCGGCATAACCCCGGGCCTTAAGCGAGCCGAGGAACCGCGCAAGCGCCTCGGGCGCGACCGCCTCCTTCTCGTAGGCACCGTCGATCCCATACCGCTTCAACCAGAAGCGGTGGATCGCTGGTGAGCGGGAATGCTCGACCGGCCAGCCGATGACGCAGGCGGCTTTCATGGCGGATCAGCCCTCGATGACGCCCTCGCGCCGAAGCGTATCGAGGAGCGGAAGCAGCGGCAGGCCAAGGATTGAGAAATAGTCCCCGTCGATCTTCTCGAACAGCTGGATTCCAAGGGACTCGATCTGATAGGCACCGACCGAGCTCAGCGCCTCTTCGCCCGCGGCGGCAAGGTAGCGGCCGATGAATTCCGGAGAAAGCTTGCGCATGGTCAGCGTCGCGATCTCGGTCTCGGACCAGATGGTCTCGCCCATCGTCGCCACGGCGACCGCCGTATGCAGCGTATGACTTTTCCCACGGAGATCGAGCAATTGCCAGCGCGCAGCCTCCATGCTGTCGGGCTTCGATAAAATGCGGCCCTCGAGCACAAGCACCTGGTCGGCACCGATGACATAGGCGCCCGAGGCGAGATCGCTCACGGCCTCGGCCTTGGCTCTTGCCAGTACCTCGGCGACATCGTGGGGCTCGAGCGACCGCTCGCCGCTGACCGCCTGGAGCATGACGCTCTCATCGACGCCGGGCGGCTCGACGATGAAGGCAAGCCCTGCCGCTTCGAGGATCGTCGCCCTCGACTTGCTGGTGGAGGCGAGGATCACGGGCGGGCGCCCCGATTGCAGGAAGACGCTCATGCCTCGAGCACCGGCGCTTCGCGGTCATGGTAGAGCCGGATGATGGCGGCAGCAGTCTCCTCGATGGACCGGCGCGTCACGTCGATGATCGGCCAGCCATGCCGCGCGCTAAGCTGGCGGGTCTGGGCGATCTCGGCGGCGATGGCCTCCCGGTCGACATAGTCCTCGAGATGACCGTGGGCGTGCTCGATCACGCGGTTGTGGCGGACCTGCGAGATGCGCTCGGCACTCGCCACGAGAGCGACGACGAAGGCGCTGGTAGGAACTTCGAGCTGAGACGGCAGAGCCACGCCCGGCACGAGCGGCACGTTGGCGGTCTTGAACCCCCGATTGGCGAGATAGATGGCGGTGGGCGTCTTGGAGGTGCGGCTGATGCCGACCAGCACGATTTCGGCGTCGTTGAGATTGTGCGGCAGATGGCCGTCGTCATGCAGCATGGTGAAGTTGAGCGCCTCGATGCGCCGGAAATAATCGGCGTCGAGCACGTGCTGACCTCCGACCGTGGGCGTGGCCGGCGTGCCGAGATAGGATTCGAAGACCTGCAGGATCGGCTTTAGCGCGGGTACGCAAGGGAGGTTCAGCCGCTTGCAAGACTTCTCGAGCTCATCCGCCAGCTCCCGGTTGAACAGCGTGTAGAGCACGATCCCCGGAGCCGCCTCGACGTCTTTGAGTACCCGCTCCAATTCGCGCCGGCTTCGCACCAAAGGATGCAGATGCTCGATCGCCCGCACTTGGGCGTACTGCACCCGCACCGCCTTGGCGATCGTGACCAGCGTCTCGCCGGTCGCGTCGGAGATCATGTGCAGGTGGAAAGTTCGCAGGATATCCATGGCAATCCCTTTGGATAACCGCGATGGGTTAAGGGAGCAACTCCGACGAGCGGGTGTGTCTCTCCCATCCTGTCCCTAAGAGCGCGCCTACTTCTTCACAGATTCGCAGATGTCGAGAAAAAGACGCCTTGCACAGAGGACCACACAATACCCTCCTTGATCCCCAGACCCATGGCTCAGCTGTCCACAGGAGGTTCCTACTCTCGTCAGGGAAACGATATGACCTCGGGAGCTTGCGGCATCGCCCTTGCGTGCGGTGCACAAGCAGATTA
>DASYIU010000248.1:0-9438 GCA_035997285.1 Methyloceanibacter sp.
GTGCTCCCGGCTATGACGGCACCTGGCGTGACCGGGATCACCGCGAGGCGCCTCCCGGCGTAGCGCCGGCGATCCGCTTCAAGGCGCCGCGCGAGGGCGAGACGGTGATCGAGGACCGCGTGCAGGGTCGTGTCGTCTTCGCCAACAAGGATATCGACGACCTCGTGATCCTGCGCAGCGACGGCACCCCGACCTACAATCTTTCCGTCGTGGTCGACGACCATGACATGGACATCACCCACGTGATCCGCGGCGACGACCATCTCACCAACGCGGCACGCCAAACGCAGATCTTCAAGGCGCTCGGCTGGCAAACCCCGATCTACGCCCACGTGCCGCTGATCCACGGCCCCGACGGCGCCAAGCTCTCCAAGCGCCACTGCGCGCTCGGCGTCGAGGCCTACCGGGCCATGGGCTATCTGCCCGCGGCGCTCCGCAACTATCTCGTGCGGCTCGGCTGGAGCCATGGCGATGCCGAGATCATGTCGACCGACGAGGTGATCCAATGGTTCGATCTCGATGCCATCGGACGCTCGGCCGCGCGGTTCGATTTCGCCAAGCTCGAGAACCTGAACGGCCACTATCTCCGCGTGACCCCCGATAGCGAGATCGTGCAACGCTTGAAGGTGCTCGTGCCCGAGCTTCCTGACGGCGCCGCGCTCGGCGAGCGGATCGGCGCTGATGGCTGGCAGAAATTGGAACGCGCCATGCCGGGGCTAAAGGAGCGCGCTAAGACGCTGGTCGAGCTCCTCGACAGCGCGTCCTTCCTCTTCGCCAAACGACCGCTGACGATGGATGATCAGGCGGCGAAGCTCCTCGATGCTGCCGGGCGCGAAACGCTCGCCGCATTTTTGCCGCTTCTCGAAGGCGTTTCGCCATGGACGCCGGAAGCGCTCGAGGCTTCCGTGCGCAGCTTCGCCGAGGAGACCGGCCGCAAGCTCGGCAAGGTGGCCCAGCCGCTGCGCGCTGCCGTGACCGGCAGGTCGACCTCGCCAGGCATCTTCGAGGTGCTCGAAGTGCTGGGCCGCGACGAATCTCTCGCCCGCATTGGCGACCAGGCGCATCCCGACAATTCTGCTTGAAATTTAAGCAGTCCCCTTGTTGCACTGCGACACGAACGGCGCGATTATGTGGCAGTGCAAAAACGAGTTCGCTAAGGCCGCAACTGGTGCCAAGTTCTGCGTTCAGGGGCGACCCGTCTTCCATAGGATGGTTAGAGGAGCCTTTAGATGAGCGTCGCAGAAAACCTCCGCGCGTCGGGTGCCGCCGAGGCCTCTGTCTTGATCGACGGCGCAAGATACGACCTGCCGATCCGCAAGGGCACGATCGGGCCCGACGTGATCGACATCGCCACACTCTATCAGGATACCGGCTGCTTCACTTACGACCCGGGCTTCACCTCGACGGCGAGCTGCGAATCGAAGATCACCTTCATCGACGGCGACAAGGGCATTCTGCTCTATCGCGGTTATCCAATCGACCAGCTCGCCGAGTACGGCAGTTTCGTCGAGACCTGCTACCTCCTGCTGTATGGCGAGCTTCCGACCCGCGAGCAGTACAAGGCGTTCGACAGCCGCATCGTGAAACACACGATGGTGCATGAGCAGATGACCCGGTTCTACACCGGCTTCCGCCGCGACGCGCATCCCATGGCCGTCATGGTGGGCGTGGTTGGCGCGCTGTCGGCCTTCTATCACGACTCTATCGACATCAAGGATCCGGAGCAGCGCGACATCGCTAGCATCCGCATGATCGCCAAGATGCCGACCATCGCCGCCATGGCTTACAAATATTCCATCGGTCAGCCGTTCGTCTATCCGCGGAACGAGCTCACGTACTCGGCGAACTTTCTGCATATGTGCTTCGCCGTTCCGTGCGAGGAATACAAGGTCGATCCCGTCCTCGCCCGCGCCATGGATCGCATCTTCATCCTGCATGCCGACCACGAGCAGAACGCTTCGACCTCCACGGTGCGGCTGGCCGGCTCATCAGGCGCCAACCCGTTCGCCTGCATCTCGGCCGGCATCGCTTGTCTGTGGGGCCCAGCTCATGGCGGCGCCAACGAAGCGGCGCTCAATATGCTGTACCAGATCGGCTCGGTCGATCGCATCCCCGAGTTCATCAAGCGCGCCAAGGACAAGAACGACCCGTTCCGGCTCATGGGCTTCGGCCACCGCGTCTACAAGAACTACGACCCGCGCGCCAAGATCATGCAGAAGACCTGCCACGAGGTGCTCGACGCCGTGGGCCACGGCGACGATCCGATCCTGAAAGTGGCGCTCGAGCTCGAGCGCATCGCGCTTTCCGACGATTATTTCATTCAGAAGAAGCTCTATCCGAATATCGACTTCTATTCAGGGATCACGCTGAAGGCGCTCGGCTTCCCGACCGACCTATTCACCGTGCTGTTCGCCATCGCCCGCACCGTGGGCTGGATCGCGCAGTGGAAAGAGATGATCGAGGATCCGATGCACCGCATCGGCAGGCCGCGTCAGCTCTATACCGGCGCGACCGAGCGCAGCTACGTGCCGACCGAGGCGCGCTGACGGAGCCTTGCGGCTCCGTCAGACTTATCACCAGTCCCTGGCACGATCTCAGGCGGCGGCGCTTGCCTCGGCCGGCTCGTCAAGGGGGTCTCATGATGGCCGGGACAAGCCGGCCATCATGTTTTGCCTGCATTTGCGGCGAGGCGGACGCCTGCTACTGCTGTTCTGGGACATGGGCCTGGAATCCACCCATGCCAAAGCCGTCTGCAATCGGTTCCCCGACGGCAGCCAAGCCATCAGCCACCATTTCCGATGGCGCCACCTGCTTTGACGATAGCCCTGTCAATATCGTCGAAAGGACGGTGACCTGGCCCAGGGGCGCCATGATGACCGTGCTGCCGGGAGCGCAGGACGCCCGACTTGAATGCCCTTGGCAACTCCAAGGCCAATGGCGCCGGATATAGTCATCTTGATACCAGACAACGTCTGCCTTTGGGCGCCATTGGACACAACCAAGCCTCTCGGCCTGGCGCCGCCGCTAGCATGAGGGGTACCGCGGAGCCTAGTCGTCGTCAGTCCTGCCGGCGAGAGGCTCGCCCAGCAGGAACAGCCCTAGCTCATTCGCCGCTTTGACGGTTGCGGCGGGCTCGGTCATGAGCACCCGTCCGGCCGCGACGGCGACGCCGGCAAGCCCCGCCTCAGCAGCCTTCTTCAGCGTCTCCGGGCCGATGGTCGGGAGGTCGACGCGTTGCTCTTGTCCTGGCTTGGGCGCCTTGACCAGCACCCCGGCGCGGCCGCCCCGCCCGGCCCTGCCCAATCGGCGCAGCTCGGCGCAACGGACCAGCATGGCGTCGGTGCCTTCGGCGGCTTCGACCGCGAGTACGTGTCCCTTGGCCACGACGGCGCCCTGCCCTACATCGAAGCGCCCCAGCGCGCGCACGACCTCAAAGGCCATGTCGATATCCGCCCTGTCCTCGGCGGACGGCGCCTTGTTGCCGAGCGCGCCCTCTCCTGCCAGCAGCTCAGGCGCCACGTCGTCGGCGCCATGCACGCGATAACCCTTGCCCTCGAAGAAGCAAACGATGCGTGATAGGACGTGGTCGTCGCCGCCTTTGCGCAGACTGACGATATAGAGCAGGTTGCGGATTGCGCCGAAGTCGAAGCGCATCTTGGCGAAATCCGGCCGATCGACGCCACCGATGATCACGATGTCGCGGCAGCCATTGTCGTTCAGAGCCGCGAGCAGCTTGCCGAGCTCGCCCCATCTCGTCCAGGTGTGAGGAAAGCGCTCGATGTCCTCCCGCGTCTCGCCGCGAATGCCGACGATGTGCAGCACAAGCCCCCGCGAAGCTGCCAACTCGGCCAGCACGCATGGAAGCGGACCGCGTCCGGCGATGATGCCAAGAGGGCCTGCTATCTTGGCGGCTTCGCGCGTCTTCGGCGCGAGCGTCTCATCGGCTCGGGGTTGCGGCATTGTTCGGTACGCAGAACGAGCGATCGGATTCGGTCTTGATGAAGTCGATGATCTGTTTGGCAAGCGGATTTGCCGCGAACATGCTCTCGACATCCTCGATCCGCTCCTTCAGGGTCCCTTCGCTCGAGAACAGCATGCGATAGGCTTGGCGCAGCTCGTGGATCTGCTCGCGTGGGAAGCCCTTACGCTTCAGGCCCACAATGTTGAGGCCGCATAATGTGGCGCGGTTGCCGATCGCCATTCCAAACGGAATGACATCGGCAGTGATGCCGGACATCCCGCCGATAAAAGCATAGGCGCCGATGCGGACGAACTGGTGCACGGCAGAGAGGCCGCCGATGATGGCGCCATCACCGATCGAGACATGGCCGCCCAGGGTCGCCCCATTGACCAGAGTGACATTGTCGCCGAGCTCGCAGTCGTGGGCGACATGAGATCCAATCATCAACAGGCAGTTGGACCCCACTTTCGTCGCCATGTGGCCCCCTTCAGTGCCGGGATTGATGGTGACGTGCTCGCGAATGACGGTCTTGGCGCCGATGGTCAGTATGCTCGGCTCGCCGTGATATTTCACGTCCTGGGGAGCCTCGCCGAGGGAGGCGAAGGGAAACACCCGGCACTCCGCGCCGAGCGTGGTGCGGCCGGTGATGAGGGCGTGCGAGCGCACGACGACGCCATCGCCGAGCTCGACATCGGGTCCGATCACGCAAAAGGGACCGATCTCTACCTTCGCCCCAAGTTTTGCGCTTGGATCGACCACGGCGGTCGCATGGATGTTGGCCATGCTCGCCCTAGCTAAGTCTCAACGATCACGGCGCTAACCTCGGCCTCGGCGACGAGTGTGCCGTCGACATGCGCCTGCGCCCGGAAGCGCCAGACGCGCCCGCGATTGCGCATCTTTTGAACGTGATAGTGGATGGTATCGCCCGGCACCACCGGGCGGCGGAAGCGGGCCTTGTCGATCGCCATGAAATAGACGAGCGGCGGCGCTTTGAACTCCTCGATATGGCGCATGCAGAGAGCGCCGGCGGTTTGCGCCATGCCTTCGATGAGGAGCACGCCGGGCATGACGGGATTGCCGGGGAAATGTCCCTGAAAATAGGGCTCGTTGGCGGTCACGTTCTTGATGCCGGTGGCGGAACGGTCGCCGTCCATGTCGACGATGCGGTCGACCATGAGGAACGGGTAGCGATGTGGCAGAAGCTTCAGGATGTCGGCGATTTCCGCCCTACCAAGCTTCGATTTCACTCCACTCTCATTCATCCGTACCGGCTCCCCGTGGCTCGCGGCTAAGAGTAGGCTACTCGCCCGTTTCGCTTGAGCCTTCGCCTTGATCAAGCGTCAAATCCTTGCGTTCGGCAAGCTTACGCAACAGTGTGAGCTCCCTGAACCACAATCGTAGTGGCTTGGCTGGAGTGCCACCCCAGCGCACGCCCGGCGGCACGTCGCCTCGCACATTACTGCTCGCCGCGATCTGCGCGCCAGCGCCGATTTTGACATGTCCGACAACGCCCACCTGGCCGCCGAGAGCCACGAAATCGCCGAGCTCGGCGCTCCCCGAGATACCGGTTTGCGCCACGATAATGCAATGCCTTCCAATCACCACGTTGTGCCCGATTTGCACGAGATTATCAATTTTCGTGCCTTCCCCGATAACGGTGTCGCGCAAGGCGCCCCGGTCGATGGTGGTGTTGGCGCCAATTTCAACACCGTCTTGGATGATTACGCGGCCGATTTGCGGCACTTTCAGATGGCCCGCTTTGCCCATGGCGAAGCCGAAACCGTCCTGGCCGATCGCCACACCGGCGTGGATCGTCACATGGTTACCGACCAGGCTATGGGTGAGCGAGGCGTTCGGCCCGATATAGCATTCCCTGCCGACATACACGCGGTAGCCGATCACGCTGCCGGCCGCAATGGTGGTGCCGCGCCCGATTCGCGCCCCAGGTCCGACCACGGCGCCACGCTCCACGGTTGCGCCCGGCTCGAGGATGGCCGTCGGATCGACCCGGGACGCCAGTTCGGAGCCCTCCCCTTCAGGCGCGGCTTTGGACTGCATCGCATCGGGATAAAACAGCGCGAGCGCTTTGGCGAAGGCTCGATAGGGCTCTGCGGTGACGAGGCAGGCCGTGGCGGTCGGCGCTTTGCTCGCGAACTTGGGGGCGACGAGGCAGGCGCTCGCGCCGGTCGCGGCGAAGAGCGGGAGATATTTCCGATTATCGAGAAAGGAGAGGTCCCCTTGCGCCGCGCTATCGAGCGTGCGCACGTCCCTGATCTTGAAATCGAGATCGGCGCCGTCCGCCGCCTTGGTGCTGGTGGCCTCGGCGATAGCGCCCAAAGAAAAGGGGCCGGCCCGCTCGAAGAAACCTGGATGTTCCATCAAATTCCCAGCGGCAAGCGCCGCGACATGCGTCATGACGCGAAGCCATAAACGCAAAGTGCTTCCCTTAGAAGTTCGTCGATGCGCCGAAGCGGAACAGCTCAGTCTTGTCGAAATTGGCCTTAAGCAGAGCCTCGGCGATATCAGCACGGAGCGGGCCTAAAGGCGACTGCCAGATGATGCTGAAGCCCGTCGACAGGCGAACTTGCGAGCTGTCGAAGATGAAGCTCCCTTCCCCGCATGTTTTCCCAAGATTTTTACTGCTGCATCCCCCTGGGAGCGGCGGCAGAGTCACCGCTTGCGTAGCAAGATTGCTCGGATCCCACAGCGAGCCGGCGTCGACGAATACGGCCCCCTGTATGCCAAGGTTCTCGGGAAGGAACGGAATGGGGAAGCGCACCTCAGCCGTGCTCGCCCAAAAAAGCTGGCCGCCGAGGGAGTCCTTGGAGCAGTTAGCCACCCTGTGGCCGTTAAGGGGGTCAGAGCAGGCATCGTGCGGACCGTAGCCGGCGCGCCTGAAACCCCGCACCGTCTCACCGCCCTTGAAGAACAGGTCGGTCAGGCGGACGTCCTGACCGCCCCACCCTTCGATGGCGCCGCCCTGCACGCGGCCGACCAGGGTAATCTTGTTGGTGATGGGGTAATAGCCGCGTCCGTCGGCAACCGACCTGATGTAGTTCACATCGCCGCCGACACCCGCGAGGTCCTGGGAGAACGACGTGAAAAAGCCGGCTGTCGGCGCGGCGGGGAGATTGCGGGTGTCGTAGGCGAGCGTGTAGCCCACGCTCGAGACATTGACGGTGCCTTCGGCTTGCTTCACGGCCAATGAAGCTGTTTTGGTGACGCCGAAGATCGTCTCGCGCTCGAACTTGTAGCGAAGGCCGAGCTGGGTGTTGTCGGCGATCGGAAAGCCAAGCCTGAGATCGCCGCCAGCGTCGTTCTGCTTGAACGAGGCCTGCTGAGTCAGATCTACAGTTTTGTAGAAGAGGTCGAAACCCGCCGCGAGGTTGCGATCGAGAAAATGCGGTTCGGTAAAGCTGAAATCGACCTGCGCCCGTTGAAGGCTTCCAGAGAAGCCGAGCCTGACATATTGGCCTTTGCCCATCAGGTTGCGCTCGGTGACGCTGATGTCGCCGATTACGCCTTCGCTGGTGGAATAGCCGACGCCGAACGACAGCTCGCCGGTCGGCTGTTCGACCACTTTGACCACGATGACGACGCGGTCAGTCGCGCTGCCGGGCTCGGTGTCGATGTCGACGGTCTTGAAAAAGCCGATCGCGCGTAGGCGTTTGCGGGCAGACTCGACGAGCAGGCGGTTAAAGGCGTCGCCTTCGGCAAGCCGGAACTCGCGCCGGATCACGTCGTCCTGGGTACGGAAGTTGCCGACGATGTTGATGCGCTCGATATAGATCCGCGGGCCTTGGTCGATGACATAGACGATACCCATGGTGTGGCCGGCCTCGTCGCGCTCGAAGCGCGGCTTGACCTGGCCGAAAGCGTAACCTTGCTGCGACACCTCGATGGTCAACGCCTCGACCGTCTTCTCGACCTTGTCCGAGTTGTAGACGCGGCCGCTCCTGGTCAGGATCGCCCCGCGCAAGGCGTCGATATTGACCGACGGCAATGCGCTCTCGACGTCGATGGTGCCGAAGCGGTAGCGCTCACCCTCGGCGATGGTGAAGGTGATGAAGAAGCCGCGCCCGTCGCGGTCGAGATCGGCTGTGGCCGAGACGATGCGGGCATCGGCGTAGCCGTTCTTGAGATAGAACTGGCGCAACAGCTCGCGGTCGAGGCTGAGCCGGTCGGGATCGTAGATATTGGTGCTCTTGAGGAAGCTCAAGAGGTTCGTCTGTGTGGTCGAGATCACGTAGCGGAGCTGGGAATCGCTGAAGGCGGAATTGCCGATGAAGTTGATGGCGCGGACCTTGGTGCTCCCTCCCTCGTTGATCTCGAACACCACGTCGATGCGGTTGTTATCAAGATTGATGATCTTGGGGTTGACCTGGGCGGCGTAGTAACCCTGCCGGCGATAGATGTCGAGAATGCGCTGCACATCGGCCTGCACGCGGGCACGGGTATAAACCGCGCGCGCTTTGAGTTGCACCTCGGAGGAGAGCGCGTCGTCTTCGACCTCGCGGTTTCCCTCGAAAGCAACCCGGCTCACGATCGGGTTCTCGATCACCACGATGACGATGGTCGCCCCCTCACGCCTGATGCGCACGTCTTGGAACAGGCCGGTGGCAAACAGGGCTTTGAGCGATTCGTCAACCTGGGCCGGATCGTAGGCGTCTCCCGTGGAGAAGGTGAGATAGGAGCGGACCGTCTCCGGCTCCACCCGCTTGTTGCCTTCGACACGGATGTTCTGGATGACGCCCTGGGCATAGGCGGACGACTCGCCAAGGCCTGCGCCGAGGCCCAGCGAGAGCGGGACGCTACTCAACACAATGAGGGCCGCAAGCAGCCCTCTAGCCAACGTCCACCGCACCATTACTGGTGTCTTCCCCTCAAAAGCCGATCCCCCGCCGCCGCTACGGCTTCAGGATCCAAACTGGCCACTGTTTTGTGGCCGATTTTTGATTCCGGCCCCATTGCGCCAGCGGGGGCCTCAAAGCCCCCGCTGAAAGCAATGCCTCTCGACCTTAGTCTCACAAAAACTTCAAGTGAATCAAGTCATTCCAGGTTGCAAAGATCATTAACATGAGAACGAAGGCGAGGCCAATACGGAATCCGATTTCCTGGATGTTCTCACTCAACGGGCGCCCTCTGATGGCCTCGATGCCGTAGAAGAGAAGATGACCGCCGTCGAGCATCGGTATCGGGAACAGATTCAGGAGACCAATACTGACCGAGATGATGGCGGCAAGATTGAGAAGCGCAACAAAGCCCGCGGTCGCAACCTGACCGGATACTTGCGCGATTCGGATCGGGCCGCCGAGCTGGTCTGCGGCCTCTCTGCCCCTCGCCACGTCGTAGAGATAGCCGAGGGACCGGGACACCACGAAATAGCACTCTTTCAGCGCCATGCCGAAGGCGGTCACGGGGTCATGGCGCTTCAGCGTCCAATCGTCGGGGGAGGCCTTTCGCTGAATGCCCAGGAG
>DASYIU010000249.1:0-4774 GCA_035997285.1 Methyloceanibacter sp.
GGGTTTACAGCCCGTCCCCTTTAGCCACTCGGGCACCCCTCCTTGCGCTAAGATGGATTGACTGGTGATTGTAACCAAGCAAAAACGCCCCGCCGTCGGCCGGCAGGGTCCGCCATGACTGGTTTTATGGGTAGCGCTTCAGGCTCTGTCAACTGTAAATCAGGGCGTTAGGGCGAAATTCCCCTGAGCTGCCCGGCCGTACCAGCTCCCCCCCTCTTGAGAAAGCACCCGCTTCAAAATGCGGCGCCAAAGACCAAGGCCCAATAAGCCGGCAAGCCATGGCTTTCGCGGCAAGCCCAAGCACACGAGCCGAGGCCCCGACAGCGACCGCGTCCTGCTATTTGGCCTCCATGCCGTCGAGGCGGCGCTTTCCAATCCGAACCGGCCGGTCGCCCGGCTTCTCGCCACCGAGAACGCCGCGCAGCGGCTGGGCGCCCTCATCGCCAAGCGTGGCGTGACGCTCGAGCCCGCAAACCCCCGCGATCTCGATCGGTTGTTAGGCCCGGACGCCGTGCACCAGGGCGTCGCACTCGAGACCGAGGCGCTGCCGCCGATCGGGCTCGATGAGGTGAGCCCCGAGGGAATCCTCCTCGTGCTCGATCAGGTGACCGACCCGCAGAATGTGGGCGCCGCGTTGCGCTCAGCCGCTGCCTTCGGCGCCGCCGGCCTCGTCCTCACCGAACGGCACAGCCCTCCCTTGCAAGGCGTCTTGGCCAAAGCCGCAAGCGGGGCGCTGGACGTCGTGCCTCTGATCCTCATCAAGAATCTGGCGCAAGGCCTGGCCGAGCTTGGCGAACGCGGGTTCTTGCGGGTGGGCCTGGCGGAGGAAGCGAGCGAAGCGCTCGAAACCGCGGCGCTGACGCGGCCGCTGGCGCTCGTGCTCGGCGCCGAGGGCAAAGGTTTGCGCCAGCTCACGCGCGAGCATTGCGACCGTCTCTGCCGCATCTCGACGCAAGGCTCGTTTGGCAGCCTCAACGTCTCCAATGCCGCGGCGGTCGCGCTCCATTGGGCGAGCCTCAACGCGCGCTGAGCGAGGAGTGCCGGGGCGCGAGCAGCGACGCCGGAGGGGATGATGATCCCCTCCCTCGACGGTCAGCTCATCGCCGGCGGCGCGGGTTCTTCAGCCGCGCTCACGATCAGTTGCAGAAGCGCCGCCCGAAAGAATCGTACCAGCAGTCTCGGCGCCAATAGCAATTGCCTGGACCGGGATGGCACGAGCTGAAACCGGGTTGCGCCCAATAGGCGTAATAGGCGCCCGGCACATAATAATAGCCGGTACCATAGCCACCGCAGCCGCCACCGCAAGGAGCGGGTGCATGGGCAGCCCTACCGCAGCCGCCGCAAGGAGCCGGCGCGACGACGACGGGGCGGATCGGGATTGGATTGGGAGCAGGAACGAGAACGGCGCCGCCGCAGCGCCAACCGATGCCGCACCGGGCATTGGCATCATCGGCGGTGGTAAGGTTCAGGCCGACCGCAAGCGCCAGCACGGCGGCGAGACACGACACAACTTTCATCTTGGGACTCCACTAGGGCTAACTCCACTCCTGGCCTTGGGTCGCCAGCGGAAGGTCACCCGAAGTTACGGCCCGCAAGTATCGGTAGGGTTAATGTGCGCAGGTTGACGGGCCGCCGAAACCGCCCGTTTCTCCGTCAGTGGCGCGTCGGCCGTCTAGCCGCCGCCGCCAGCGCGCCCGATCTATTTGATGGCCCGGTCAGTATTTGGCCCGCGACGGCCATAAGGCTGCTCGAGATAATGGAAGTAGGGCATGCAGCGGGCATAGCCTTGCTGGGCCGTGGTGTAGGGCCGGTAAAACCACCAATAATTGCGCGGATAGCAGTAGAAGGACTGCGTCTTCCGGAAATGGGCGCTAACGATCGGGGCGTCTTGCGCCGCGCCGAACCGGGCAGGCTCGCCCGCGCGCATCATCGCTTGCGCTGCAACGCTTCCGGCCCGTGCCGGCTCGTGATTGACCGCGATTGCGATACACAAGGTGGCGACGGCCAGCCCAAGCCTGCAACAGCCCATGCGCACTCCCCCTGGCCAACCCCCCTCGGCGATCGAAAGTCTAGAAGGCTGGTGCACCGAGCGCAAGCCTTGGCAACCATGCCAAGCAACGAGGCGCATCGCGCGCAACGCGCCCCTTGACAGTGACGGGCTTGGGCCCATCAAGGTGTGTCGGGCTGAGCCGTCCGCGGAGAGCGCCGCATGGAACGAAGCTCGCCCGAGCAGAGTTGCCGATGCCTTGCCACCCCCATAACCATTCCTCACGGAAGGAAACACCCATGTCATCCACCGATAGCGATATGCGCACGGGCGCAGCCAAGCGGGGCGCCAGCGCCCGCGACGCCGAGGACTTGGCCAACCAGATCGACTCGATCCGCGCCGACATCCAGAACCTGACCTCGACGGTCGGCCGCATCGCCAACAAGCAGATCAACCGCGCGCAGGACAAGGCAATGGAGAGCGCCAACGAGGCCGAAGAGGCGATCAGGCGCAATCCCCTCTCGGCTGTCGCCATCGCCGTGGGGCTCGGTTTCCTGTTTGGTGTCTTCACCCGTCGCTAGGCGAAGCGTCCATGCTCCGCTCGGCGCTCGCGCTGCTCTCGTCCCTGCAGATCGGCCTTCGCTTCAAGGAATCGGTCGAGCGCTCGCTTAGGCAAGCGGTCGTTATCGCGATCGCCGTGGTCATCCTGATCGGCGCCGCCGCGTTCGGCCTGCTCGCGGCCTATCAGGCGCTAATCGCGGTCTACGGCTCTACCCCGGCCACGGCGGCCGGGATCATCGCCGCCGCGCTCGCTGTTGTTGGCGTGCTCATCCTCGCCACGCTGCTGCTTGTGGCGCGGAGACCGAAGCGGCAGCAGGCGCCGAGCGTGCTGGCCGCGACCGGCGAAGGCGTGGGCCTGCTCGATCAAGGGGTGAGCAAGGCCATGCAGCAAGTCGGTCCCGTGACGTTGCTTGCCATCGCCTTCGTCGCCGGGATCCTGGCCAGCCGCCGCCGCTAGAGCGCTGCGGCGCTCCAGCTTTTTGTTTGAGCATGATCTTATCGGAAAACCGGTCCCCACTTTTCCGGATCATGCTCTGGCCGAGCCTCATCGCAAAGGCGTGTGCACCGCGCACCTCCCCGTCGTCCCAAGGCGGGACGCCTCTTAAGCCGCTCTTAACCACCCTGCTTGCATCCTCGGCGATGAGCGAAGGGCTCATCCATGCGAGGACAGGCGGGCTTTCCATGCTGAGACGCTTTGGTCTGGCGTTGCTCGCCATCGCCTCGCTCGCCGGCGGTGCGCGGGCGCAGAGCGTCGAGGTGCCGAAGCCTTACGCCATACCCCTGCCTCCCATGTCAGAGCCGCGCTGGGAGCTCGGCGCGCGCTTCTGGGCAAGCGAAGGCAAGACCCGCTTCGACTTCACTTCGAGCAAGTCCAATCCGGCGTTGGGCAATCCCACGTCGGTGCTAAGCTATGACGACATGCAGGCCTACTCGGGCGAGTTCACCTGGTATGCGCGCAACGAGACCAACACGTTTGCCAAGGGCTTCGTCGGCGGCGGCGGTCTCAGCGGCGGCAGTCTCGACGACGAGGACTTCTTCGCCGGCCAGGTCAAATTCTCCGACACCTACAGCAAGCTCGATGGCGACGATCTCATCTATGGGACCATCGACCTCGGCCAGCGTTTCGTCCTCTTGGACGGGCGAACCAAGCTCTCGGTCAGCCCCCTGATCGGCTTCAATTTCTGGCAAGAGACGGCAGTTGCCTACGGGGCCCGCTGCAATCGAGATGACGTCGACGGCGCCTTCTGCGGGCCGCCCGGGACGATCGAGGTGCCCTTCTCCACCAAGGTCATCAAGAACGCGGTGAACTGGGCTTCGCTCAGGCTGGGAGGCGAGCTCAGGGTGAAGCTGTGGGACCGGCTGAGCCTGATCGGCGACGCGGCCGTATTGCCGGTCGCCTATGTCTGGACTTACGACAGCCATTTCTTGCGCCAGGGTCGCAACGATCTCGGCCCGGTTCCCAATGGCGAGGACCGCGGCAACGGCTGGGGCTATCAGCTCGAGGCCGAAGCGCGCTACGACTTCACGCCGAGTTGGTCGGCGGGCGCGGGGGTGCGCTATTGGCACGCCGAAGCCGGCCGCGGCAACACCGAGTTCGTCAATTTCGGCCTCAAGGTCCCCTTGAACGACTACTCGAGCGACCGCTTTGGCGTTTTCGGAGACGTGACCTACCGCTTCGCGACCTTCTAGCGTTCGCAAGCGCCGCGCGCGGGCCCCGCCTTGGGTGGAAATGCCGAAGGAAGCGCGTTAAGAGTCCTGCTCATAACATTGAAGCGCGACGACGCTTGATCCGTCTCGCGGACGGCGTCGCGAGGCCGGCTTAGCTCAGATGGTAGAGCGGCTGATTTGTAATCAGTAGGTCGGGGGTTCGAATCCTCCAGCCGGCACCAATTGAATCAACAAGTTAGAGAACATACTTGTCGGAGGCTCCCAAGTTAGTAACGACATAGTAAGGACGGGGAAGCGATTTCGGCTATGTCGACACCTTCTGAGTAGGGGCATTGAGCACTCACCTGGGACTGGGGCGGCCCTTTTGCCGAAGCGTGATGAGCCTATGGGGGCGGCACCTAACGGGTTCCTCGTATGCAGAGCGCGCTGTCGTGTAGTCGACACCAGCGTCGTGGTCGTCCCATAGACCGGGCCTCGGCAATCAACTTTCCTCATCGCTTTTGTCGGACCAATTCGGCATCGCGTTACCACTGCGGGCAATCTGCCGGAGTTATTGAG
>DASYIU010000250.1:0-1582 GCA_035997285.1 Methyloceanibacter sp.
GAGGAGTACTACGACAGCAAAAAATATTGGCCGGCGGAAAGCCTCGCCCGCCGCGCAGCCCTTTCCCGTTGAATGTCCTTATCAGGTCCTTGATGCATCGGGGACCGCAGCGCCTTTGCTTTCCTGTGCAGGCGGCCGCGCTTCGGCGCGGAGCAGTAGGGCACCCAGCAGGGCGGCGGCGAGTGCGAATACACTTCCGACGATGAAAGCGATTCGGTAGCCGCCATTGAGCGCGGCGAGCGGGTTTACTCCCGACGCGAGCAGGTTTTCGGTGCGTGCCGCAGCAAGACTGGCAAGTACCGCGAGACCGAGGGCGCCGCCCATCATGAACGACGTGTTAACGACTCCCGAGGCAAGCCCCGACTGGTTGGGCTGGACCTCGCTCATGGCAGCGAGCAACACCGGGTTGAGGGCAATGCCGGCGCCGAGGCCGAGCAGCATCATGCCGGGTAGAACGTCGATGGCAAAATGTCCATCCACCGGTGCACGAGCGAACAGCGCCAGCCCGACCGCAGCGAGTAGCAGGCCCGCCGCCAGCGGAAGTCTAAAGCCGAAACGCATGACCAGTTTCGCGGAAATGCCAAGGGAAAAGGCGGCCATGATGAGGTTTGCCGGCAGGAACGCAAGACCGACCTGCAGGGCGCTGTAGCCAAGGACTTGCTGGAGGTAGAGCGCGGAGATGAAGAACCAGGCGAACATGGCGGCAGCCCACAGGACGCCGACGACATTGGCCGTTGCTACGTTGCGCAGGCGGAACAGGGCGAGCGGCATGAGCGGGGCGCGGACCCGCGCTTCGATGCCGAGGAAGAGCGTGAGGAGGACCGCTGCGGCGGCGAGCAGTCCGATGGACTGCGCCGAGGTCCAGCCTGCTTCGTTGCCGTTGACAATCGCGTAAACGGCAAGCATCAATGACGTCGTCACCGTCACGGCGCCGGCGACATCGAGCCGTTCGCCGCTGGCCGGTGCGCGGCCATCCGAAAGCAGCGGCAGACAGAGTGCGAAGACCGCCGCGCCGATCGGGAGATTGACAAGAAAGATCCAGTGCCAATTCAAGGCACTCGTGAGAAAGCCTCCGAGCAGCACGCCGATACTTCCTCCGCCGGCGCACACGAAGCCGTAGATACCCATCGCTTTGGCCCGCTCTGCCGGCTCCGTGAATAAATTCATGATCAAGGAAAGCGCGACCGCTGTGACGACCGCGCCGCCCAGACCCTGGATGGCCCTGGCAGCGACGAGTAGGCCCCGGGAATTCGCCAGTCCGCAGGCAAGCGATGCGAGCGTGAACAACGTGATGCCGATCAGGAAGAGCTTGCGATGCCCGAAAAGATCGCCCAGGCGGCCGCCCAGCAAGAGGAAGCCGCCGAAGGTGAGCATGTAGGCATTGACGACCCAGACGAGCGACGTCTCAGAAAAGTCGAGGTCCTGCCTGATCGACGGCAGAGCGACGTTCACGATCGTCGTGTCGAGGACGATCATCAGCACGCCCAAGCAAAGGACGTAGAGGGCCAGCCAGCGCTTGTCATTGTTGTTTGTCATCACGACCCCTACTTTTCAGCGATAGCCTTCAGGTTGGCAAGACCGG
>DASYIU010000251.1:0-2196 GCA_035997285.1 Methyloceanibacter sp.
GTCGGAAGAGCACGCGTTCGATCTCGACGCTCTGGAGCAGCGCCGCCCGACTGTGGAACCCTCGCTCGACGCGGACTACGCGACCCCCGACGATCTCGTGGGAGCGGCGCGCCGTGCGGCCCGGGCCGCTGCGCTCAGGGCCGAGGAGAGGTCGAGCGGCCAGCGCGTGCGCCGGCCCTCTGCCAGTCCTGCTACCGATGCATCTTCCGGCGCCGATGTGCCTTCGCGGCGCAAGCGATCGGTGCTCATCATCTGCGCCGCCGTGTTGCTCATGATCAGCGCGGCACTCCTCTATGGGCGCTTGGGGTCGAAGCCCGAGCCGGAAGTTTCGGCGCCGGCGGCCGAGCAGATTGCTCCTCTGCCTCAAGGTGCGCACCACGGGACGCCGACGCCCGGGAGCGATACCAGCGCGCCGGCGCCGGTCGAGCCCAAGGTCGAGACGCCGCCCGCCGCCAAGTCAGGGTCCTCCAAGCTTGAGCCAGAAGACGACGATCCGAGCCCCGATGACGCCGCGAGCGAGGATGGCGAGGGCGAGACTGGCAATTTCACCGAGGTCGCCAAGTCGGCCTACCGGCCGACAGCGTCTCTCGAGACGTCGCCACAGCCCCAGCTCGCCTCTCTGAAACCCAACGAGCCCGCAGCGCTCCCGCCGGGTGTCATGTTCTCCATCGAGGATCCCGCCAAGGGCATGGTTGCCGCGGCGCCGGCCGAGCCCGCACAGCCTCTCTCCGTGCCAACCAGTCTTCCCCTTCCGCCGGCCACACTGGGACCGCTCTCTTTGCGCCAGGCTGCCGCCGGTGGCGATGCGAGTGCGCAATACGCGATCGCGCTGCGCTACGCGCAAGGCCAAGGGACCGCGCAGGATCTGACCGAAGCCGCCCATTGGCTCGAGCGTGCCGCAAGTGCCGGGCTTGCCCCGGCCCAATACCGCCTGGCCGCCATGTATGAGCGCGGACAGGGCGTCGCCAAGGACCTTGGCCGGGCACAGTCGTGGTACCAAGCCGCGGCGGAGAAGGGCAACGTCAAGGCCATGCACAACCTCGCCGTCGGTGCCAGCGCCCGCGACGATGGCAAGGCCGATTACGTGCTTACCTCCAAATGGTATCAAGAGGCCGCCTCTTACGGCCTGGCCGACAGCCAATTCAATCTCGGCATCCTGTCCGAGCACGGGCTTGGCGTCCCGAAGAACCTCGCCGACGCCTATAAGTGGTTCGCGCTTGCCGCCAAGAACGGCGATCAAGAGGCCGCCAAGCGGCGCGAGCTGGTGAAGCTCGAGCTCGACCCTGGCGGGCTCGCCGCGGCAGAAGAGGCCGTCAAGGCCTGGAAGGCTAAGGATACCGACCCGGCAGCCAACGAGGTGCAGGAGTCTGCGGATTGGGCGGACGCGGCAGCGGCCCCAAGTGCCTCGCTCGTTACCCGCACCCAGGCGCTCCTCAACAAGCTCGGCTATGACGTGGGCGTCCCCGACGGCCAAATGGGCGAGAAGACGCGTCAGGCGATCAGGAGCTTCGAGCGCCGCAACGGCCTCGAGGAGACCGGGCAGGTGACCATTGAGCTCGTCACCAAGCTCGAGCGCCTGACCAGCTGACCCGAGTAGCCGCGCCAACGTGACATTTTCGTAAGGCTCGGCCTAACGCATTGACAGGCCCGCGCGCGGCGAACAGTTTCGCCACACAGCGCGAAGCCAAGCGACGCCCGGCACCGATGCTCCAAGTCTATCTGCCCATTACCGAGATCTCGGTGAACCTCGCGGTCATGCTGGGGCTCGGAGCGGCGGTAGGCTTCCTCTCGGGCATGTTTGGGGTGGGCGGGGGCTTCCTCCTGACGCCCTTCCTGATGTTCTCCGGCATTGCCGCGCCGATTGCGGTCGCCACCGGCGCCAATCAGATCGTTGCCACCTCGGTCTCCGGCGCGCTCGCCCAATGGCGCCGCGGCAATATCGATTTCCGCATGGGCAACCTCTTGATCGCCGGTGGCCTAGTTGGCGCGCTGATCGGCGTGTTCCTGCTCAAGGTGCTGCGCGAGGCGGGTCAGGCCGGCCTCATCATCTCGCTGCTCTATGTAGGCTTGCTCGGGGTCATCGGCCTGCTGATGCTGGGCGAGAGCCTCCGCGCCATGAGGAGGGCACGCGCAGGCAAGCCTGTGACGGGGCGGCGCCCGGGGCAGCACAACTGGATCCACGGGCTTCCGCTCAAG
>DASYIU010000252.1:0-5367 GCA_035997285.1 Methyloceanibacter sp.
CAAGCCGCACATCGACACTTCCTTCGCGCAAAAAGTGGGCGCAGGTTAACTGCTGGGCGTCGCGTTTTTATGGCGATACAGTGCAGACTCTTCGACGCAGCCTAAAGGCGCGTCCAGCCCCGAATCGCTCTGAATGCTGACGCAGCACTCACCAAAACGCGGCAAGCTGCGTCAAGTTCACCCCCTCAGCTCCCGCCTACCTTCCGCCTCTCCAGGCGAGCGGTGAAGGCCGTGCGAGGCGCCGCTAATCGGGCATGATCACCGCTTTTTTGGGGAATTTGGCGAACGTGGCTTCCGGCACCCCGAAATTGGTGGCGAGCAGGAGATCGGGATTGGCGGCCATCCAGGCGGTGATGGAGATCGATTCGTAGGTCGCGTTGTTGAGCACGAGCACGACCTCCATGTCGTCGCTGCCGATGTTCTCGATGTAGTGGCCGTAGCCCTGCGGCACATAGCCCACGTCGCCGGCCACGAACTCGTCGGTCCGCGCGCGGCCGTGGCTGCCGAACACGGTCATGCGCGCGCTGCCTCTGAGATAAAGCTGCCATTCCGCGGCGTTCGGGTGCCAATGCAGCTCGCGCAAGGCGCCTGGCTTGATGATGAGGAGCGCGCCGGTCATGGTCGAGGAGATCGGGAACTCGGCTTGCGACACCGTGCGCATGGTGCCGCCGGCGAAAACGTCGGGACTCTGAGTGAGCAACTGGTAGCGATGGGTGAGCGGCGGCGCGTTCAGCGAGCCTGGCGCTGGCTCCTGCGCAATCGGCGGCGGCACCGGGCCCGTGGCGATATACACTTCCTTCTTGGGGAAGTCGGCGAAGGTCGCTTGCGTCAAATCGAAGGTCTTGGCCAGCACCTCTGGTGGCGTATGGCCGAGCCAATCGCTGATGCTGAACGTGCCGAACTCCGAGAAATAGCCGTTGTCGAACACCAGCACGAAGATGCAATTGCCGGGGCCGATCCCTTGGATGGAATGGCCGTGGCCGCGCGGGAAGTACCAGACGTCGCCCGGACCGAAATCGATGATTTCGCATTGGTTCTGCGGGTCGATGGTGGTGACGCGGCAGCGCCCTTCGATCACATAGGCCCATTCGGCGGCGTTGGCATGCCAGTGCAACTCGCGCAAGGCCCCGGGCTCGAGCGTCATGTAGACGCCGGCGAGCTTCTCCGACACCGGGAACTTCTCGACGTTCGCCTCTTTCGCCGTGCCACCATTGAATTGCTTGGTGGGCTGCGCCCCAAGTGGATAGCGGAACGAGGGAAGCTCGGGCCCGTCGAGCGGCGGGGGCGCAGGTCCGAAGGGCGGCTGCATCGTTTCCTCACCGTAAGCTGCGGTACTCGCGATAAGGCTCCCCATAGCCACTCCTCCGATGAGATCGCGTCGGGACAATCCGGGCATTGCTTTATCTCTCAAGATTCGAGGGTCGGGAAGGTTTCTCGCAACGATGCGGTCCCAGTGTGCGCCGAGGTTGCTAAGGAAGCTTTGCGGGGGCGCCACACTGCCTAAGCCTTGCGCATCGCACCAATTGAACCATATGGCGCTCAAGCGTCGTTGTAGTTGGTGCCCGAACCGCTATATTGCGCCGCACAAATCAACAAGCCGCCGACGCGGCGCTTTAGCGAAAAATCTTCCCTCATGAACCTCCGCAACATTGCCATCATTGCCCATGTCGACCATGGGAAGACGACCCTTGTCGATCGCCTGCTCCAGCAATCGGGCTCCTTCCGCGAGAACCAGCGGGTCGCAGATCGCGCCATGGATTCAAACGACCTCGAACGCGAGCGCGGCATTACCATCCTCGCCAAGGTCACCTCGATCCTGTGGACCGACACCCGCATCAACATCGTCGACACGCCGGGCCACGCCGATTTCGGCGGCGAGGTCGAGCGTATCCTCGGCATGGTTGACGGTGCTCTGGTGCTGGTCGACGCCGCCGAGGGCCCGCTGCCGCAGACCAAGTTCGTGGTGTCGAAAGCGCTCAAGATGGGGCTCAAGCCGATCGTCGTCATCAACAAGGTCGACCGCTCCGATGCGCGGCCGGAGGAGGTCGTGAACGAGGTGTTCGACCTGTTCGCGGCGCTTGATGCGAGCGACAAGCAGCTCGATTTTCCCATCCTCTTTGGTTCGGCCAAGGAAGGCTGGATGGCGGCGAGCCCGGAAGGTCCCAAGGACGCCGGCATGCGGCCGCTGTTCGATCTCGTCCTCGAGCATGTGGCGCCGCCCAAGGTCGAGGAGGGTCCCTTCCGGCTTCTCGGCACGATCCTGGAGGCCAATCCCTATCTCGGTCGCATCGTCACCGGCCGCATCACCTCTGGCTCCGTCGCGCCAAATCAGGCGGTCAAGGTGCTCGACCACGACGGCAATCTGGTGGAGCAGGGCCGCGTGTCGAAGGTGCTTGCCTTCCGCGGCCTGGAGCGGGTGGGCCTCGAGGAGGCCACCGCCGGGGACATCGTCTCGCTGGCCGGGCTGCCTGATGCAACCGTCGCCCACACCATTTGCGCGCCCGAGGTGATGGAGCCGCTTCCGGCCCAGCCGATCGACCCGCCCACCCTGTCGATGACCTTTCGGGTCAACGATTCCCCTCTAGCCGGTACTGAAGGCACCAAGGTGACGGGCCGCATGATCCGCGACCGGCTGTTGCGCGAGGGTGAAGGCAATGTAGCCCTGCGCGTCACCCAGTCCGACGAGCGGGACTCCATGGAGGTGGCCGGCCGCGGCGAATTGCAGCTCGGCATTCTCATCGAGACCATGCGGCGCGAGGGCTTCGAGCTCAGCGTGTCGCGCCCTAGGGTCCTCTTGCGGCGCGACTCAAGCGGCGTATTGCTCGAGCCCATCGAGGAGGTGGTCATCGACCTCGACGAGGAGCATGCCGGCATCGTGGTGCAGAAATTGTCCGAGCGCAAAGCCGAGCTCGTCGAGATGCGCCCATCGGGCGGCGGCCGGCAGCGTCTCGTGTTCTACGCGCCGACGCGGGGGCTGATCGGCTACCAGGGCGAGCTCCTCACCGATACGCGCGGCACCGGCATCATGAACCGCCTGTTCCATGAATATGCCCCCCATAAGGGCCCGATCCAGGGACGGCGCGAGGGCGTCTTGATCTCGACCGAGGCGGGCGAAGCCGTGGCCTACGCGCTATGGAACCTCGAGGACCGCGGGCCGATGATGATCGATCCCGGCACGCGCGTCTATCGCGGCATGATCGTCGGCCAGCACACCCGCGACAACGACCTCGAGGTCAACGTGCTCAAGGGCAAGAAGCTCACCAATATCCGCGCCACCTCCAAGGACGAGGCGGTGCGCCTCACGCCTCCGCTCCGCATGGTGCTCGAGCGCGCGCTCGCCTACATCCAGGACGATGAGCTGGTCGAGGTCACGCCGAAATCGATACGGTTGCGCAAGCGCCATCTCGATCCCCACCAGCGCAAGAGGGCCGAACGGCAGCGCCTGGCAGAGGATGTTGCCTAGCCTTCCCGACTAGATTGGAAATCTATCTAGGGATACGCCACGGTGGTCTTAGGCTTGGGGCGAACTCGGCAAAGAGAAAGTTCCCCAGATACGCTCGGTCGTCCACCAAATGATCTTGTCGCCCAAGAGAATGAGTGCTGCCAAAACTAGCCACGCGTAGAAAGGGGCGTCCAGGACCCCGAGCAGCACCACTGGCACGACCATCGCAAGGTAGTATGGCCCGGTGAACCGGCAGTGGGTGCGTCCAGACCGCCTCGCATTGAGCAGGCACGCGATTCCCATCCATGCGAGGGCGGCAACCCAAATGGCCGTGCGCAATGGGGTGTTTGCCAGCAGGCTCGCCACGATGAGAGCTGTAGGGATCCACCATGCCACGAGACCCTCGCGGGTGTTGGCGAGCCAATCTTTGGACTTTTGGTCCAATATCGGAGTGCAGCAGGGCTCCACACCCTCTTGGACTGGCGGACACGGAACCGAACCGTAAGAGCAGAAGACACAGCAGACGCCCGGGAGCGGCTTTAACGTCTCTCCGCAGCCCTTGCAGTCGTAGACGGCCACGCAGGCGTTCGTAGGCATCGTTTCGGTCGCCAGGTGGCCGCAATGCGGACACGTCAGCGTCGATTGCAGTTGTGGTTCGGCCATGCACCTAATGTGGCGAGGGACCGGGGCACATTCTAGGCGCTGTCAAGAGCACAAGAATTCAAACACAGGCACTACCGCCTTTGCCCAACGCCTCGACTTTGCGCTAGGCTAACGCCATGCCCGTCGACGTCGTCCATATCAGGCCAGCGAGACTGAAGGATGCTCCAGCGCTCGCCTCGGCCTACGAGGAGGCGTGGCGAAATGCATATCAAGGCATCATCCCCCATCTCTCGCTTGAGCGCATGCTCGCGCGCCGGGGGCTTCGCTGGTGGGAGAGCGCGCTGCGCAAGCGGACGCCGCTTCTCGTGCTCGAGTTCGGCGGCGAGGCTGCCGGTTACGTGACATATGGCCGCTGCCGGCTCGGCCGCTCGCCGTTTCAGGGGGAGATCTTCGAGCTCTATCTGCACCCGACCTATCAAGGGTTCGGTCTCGGCGAAAAGCTGTTCGACGGCGCCCGCATGCGGCTCGCCGAGCTCAGGCTCAAAGGTCTGCTGGTCTGGGCGCTTGCCGACAACGACTCCGCTTGCGCCTTTTATCTTCGCCTTGGCGGCAAGCCCGTCGCCGAGGGCGCCGAGAGCTTCGGCGAGGTGTCGCTGCGCAAGGTCGCGTTCGCCTTCCCCTGACGGTTTAACCTCGCGTTTACCGCAAACGTTGGGCGCGCCTTAACTTCCCCGTATAAGCCTGCTCTCATCCTTCAGGCAGCTAACGGGGTACTCGTCAAATGGCTGAAGTCGGCGCTCGGGACCGGTTGGTGATCGCCGGTCTTGTGGTCCTCGGTTTGCTCACCGTCGTTGCCGGTGTGCTGTCGGGACGCTCCACCATCAATTATGTTCTGGCCAGAGACGCGCGCGAGGCGGCGCTGAGCTGGGCGGCCGAGATCGACAAGCGCTCGGCGAGCAGGCCTCCCCTCCTCCCCGGCTACTCGACAAGGACCTGCAAGTTGTCGACGCGGCG
Source organism: Methyloceanibacter sp. (assembly GCA_035997285.1). Classification (GTDB taxonomy): domain Bacteria; phylum Pseudomonadota; class Alphaproteobacteria; order Rhizobiales; family Methyloligellaceae; genus Methyloceanibacter. Next base: position 5,060 of record DASYIU010000252.1, read on the forward strand.
AAGCTCAATGCGGACGTCGCTAGCTCATAGGGCGCGGCGAGCCTGCCCACCAAGTCCACGTTCAACACCGACGGCTTCAGCCTGATCGAGGGTCTCGACCGGCTGACCATGGGCTGGGCCCTGAGCCACATCTACCGCACGCACATCGAATTTGTGAGCAAGCTCGACGGCTTCGCGGTGCTCGCCCCCAAGGCTTGCCGGTTTGGCGATCCTCCCCTAGATCGGCGCCATGGGGCTGTCCGATCTCATCGGTGCGCCGCAGATCGCGGCACTGCTCGTGCTCATGCAGCGCGGACTGGAGGAGCTTT
>DASYIU010000253.1:0-3308 GCA_035997285.1 Methyloceanibacter sp.
TGCTGTCGGCTGCGCCCATGGTGCTGCTCTATGCCCGGGTGGTGCGGCGGGCGGAGAGCCAGGGGCTGCCGATGCGTGCGCCAGCTTCGATCGCAGCCTTCGCGTCCGGCTATCTCACCTTGTGGATTCTTTTCAGCGTCCTGGCCACAGCACTTCAGTGGGGCTTGAGCGCGAAGGTGCCATCTCGGCCATGATGAGCTCGCGTATCCTTCCTCTATCGGGGGCGCTGCTCATTGCCGCCGGGCTGTATCAGCTCACGCCGCTCAAGGCTGCGTGTCTCAAACGTTGCCGCGGGCCCGCAGAGTTCATCGCTGCCCATTGGCGCCCCGGGGTGCTTGGCGCCTGGCGCATGGGACTTTCCCACGGCGCCCACTGCGTCGGCTGCTGCGCCGTCCTGATGCTGCTTCTGTTCGTTGGGGGCGTAATGAATTTGGTTTGGATCGCCGGGCTGACGCTCTTCGTGGCGATCGAAAAGCTCGCGCCGTTCGGACCGGTTGCGGCCAAGGTTATGGCGGCGCTGCTGATCGCCGGCGACACGGCGCTGCTCGTCTTGGGCCAGATATGGGGCATCCCGGCAAGAGCCGGGATGGCGTTTGCCGGAACGATCGGAGCTAGCGCGAATAGAACTCGATGACGAGGTTCGGCTCCATGATCACCGGGTAAGGCACGTCGGAGAGCGTCGGGATGCGCGTCAGCTTCGCCGTCATCTTGCTGTGGTCGACATCGAGATAGTCAGGCACCTGGCGCTCAGGGCTCTGCGAAGATTCGAGCACTGTGCCCGCGTCTTTGGCCTTGTCCCTCACCTCGACCAGGTCGCCCTCGCGGCAGCGATAGCTCGGAATGTTCACGCGCCTGCCGTTGACCCGCACATGGCCGTGCGACACGAATTGCCGCGCGGCGAACACGGTCGGCACGAACTTGGCGCGATAGACGATCGCATCGAGCCGCCGTTCCAAGAGCCCGATCAACTTCTCGGAGGTGTCGCCCCTGAGCCTTGCCGCCTCGCGATAAATGGACTTGAACTGCTTCTCGGTGATGTTGCCGTAATAGCCCTTGAGCTTCTGCTTGGCGCGAAGCTGCTGACCGTAGTCGGAAAGCTTGCCGCGCCGGCGCTGCCCATGCTCGCCGGGGCCATATTCGCGCTTGTTGAAGGGGCTCTTCGGACGGCCCCAAATGTTCTCGCCAAGCCTCCGGTCGATCTTGTGCTTGGCGTTAATGCGTTTCGACATGCTTTAAGACTCCAAAGCCAAATCAAGCTCGCCGCGGGCGGTTCTCCCCCGCGCCTGCTATCGAAAAACCCCTTGCTGGTGATGGCGAGGGCCCGCCGGGGCCTTCTCCGGCGTCCCTACAGCCGAAAGGAGGCTAAAGGCTGCGCCCGCGCTCTGTTACACGTGAATGCCGGAAAGTGTCAATTGGCCCCGGAAGCTGACGGGGTCGGCTGCGCCGCCTGTACCGGCGGGGTCTTGGGCGCCTGCGGGGGCCCGGGCACCTCAGCCTTGGCCGCCTGAACATAGGCGTTGATCGAGTTGGTCACCTTCACCTTCTGCTCGGGAGAGCATTCCGGCCGCTTCGGCGCAACGACTTCGGTGCCCGCAGCTGCCTCATCGGCGGGTTTGGCTTGCGGCGCCTGAGGGACCACCGTGGGCGCGCCTTCGGCAGCAGGAACGGCCGGGGCAGCCTGAGCGGCTGGGTCGGCTGGCGCGGCCTGAGCGGCTGGGTCGGCCGGATCGGCTTCCTCTTTCGTCGTGATCTTGATGTCGCCGGTGAAATAGGAGACCGCGAACATGTGCAGCGCATTGATGGCCAGCAGCTGCTCGTGGGTCCAGATCTTCTTGGCCGCCTCACCCTTCATTAGCGTCTGGTAGTTGGCCCGCTCAAGGTCGCGCAGATCGCAGACTTCGGCATAGGCCGAACGTGTCGCCACGCGGATGACGCGGCGCGCATCCTCGGTGGGGATGAGAAACTTGTTGGGGTCGGTCTTGTCGACCTTGACGGCCTTGCCGTCGGCGCCCGGAGCCTCGTCGGGAATGATCGAGAAGGCGTAGGTCATGAGCACGCGCACGGCGCTGTCGCTAAGCCCGCCCTTCTGGTCACCACTGGCATTGGCAGCAGGCTTGGTGCGCTGGCCGAGCTCTTCGGCGACGGGCCTAACGCCATTGTCATCAGCGGCTCTGAGAGGTGTCCCCACCAGCAGCGCCAAAGCCACGGCGGAAGCGGCCCCGCTCCACTGAATCCACGCAACTTGCATCGGCAGCCCCTCTCCTCCCGTGGCGGAAGCTAGCATCGTTTCCAGGCATCGCAATAGGAGAAACGGGGCGGAACTATGACACCTTGCCGCCCCGGCCCTGACGGGCGCGCGCGAGAGAGGCGATGATCCCGCGCCACGTGCGTATGTCCTGCTCGCTCGCGCCCATGCGATGGAACATGTTGCGGATGTTGCGCACCATGGAGGGACGCTTCTCGGCGGGATAAAGAAAGCCCGTCTGGTCGAGCTCGGCTTCGAGATGCTCGAACAGGCCGAAGAGCTCGGCCCGCGTCGCCGGGCGCGTGCCGGGAAAGGCGATGCCCTCCGTCGCCGGCCCGTCGAAGCCAGTAACGCGACCGAGCGGCGGGTCGGCGCTCTCGCCCTTCAGCCACTCATAGCCGAACAAGAGCACGGCCTGAGGCAGGCTCAACGAGGCGAAGTCCGGATTGACGGGCGCGGTGAGGATCGCATCGGCAAGAGCGATGGTATCGTTGTCGAGGCCACTCCGCTCAGGCCCGAACAGGACGCCGGTGCGCTCGGCCCTCGAGCCCCGCTCGCGTAGCACGTGCGCGGCACTCTCGGGGCTCAGCACCGTCTTCACGAGCTCGCGCGGGCGCGCCGTGGCGGCAAGCACGAAGTTGAGCTCGGCGATCGCAAGCTCCACGCTTTGATAGACCCTCGCCTGATTGACGAGAAAGGCAGCACCGGCAGCGGCTGCGTGCGCCTTGTCGTTTGGCCAGCCGTCGCGGGGCGCCACCAGCCGCAAATCGGTAAGCCCAAAATTGGCCATGGCGCGGGCGGCGAAGCCGATATTCTCCCCAAGCTGCGGCCTGACGAGGATGACGGCCGGGGGCGCCGCTTGCGTTGCCACGCTCGCTTGCGCCCGCTTGCCGCTTTCGGCTTTTGCTTTCATCATGGGAGCACGATGCTATAGGGGGCGGCTCCTCGCAATGGGGGTGGGCCCGCTCGGGGCCCACGCCCTTTCCAGATTAACTTTCCCGCTCCGGAGATTTGCGCGTGAACAAGATAAAGGTGAAGAACCCGGTCGCCGACCTCGACGGGG
>DASYIU010000254.1:0-6329 GCA_035997285.1 Methyloceanibacter sp.
GGCGAAGATCGCGGTCTCCGGCGGGACCCATATGGTGATCGCCAGCGGCAAGGTGCTGAACCCGCTTCGCGCGCTCGCCGAGAAGGGGGCGGGGACGTGGTTCCCGGCCCGCTCGGACCCGGTGACGGCGCGGAAGCGCTGGATCGCGGGAACGCTCGAGCCGAAAGGCGCCTTCACCGTCGATGGCGGCGCTGCGGCGGCGCTTGCCTCGGGGAAAAGCCTCTTGCCGGCAGGCGTCACCCGGGTCGACGGGAGCTTTGAGCGGGGCGATGCGGTGGTGATAAGGAACGGCGAGGGCATCGAGATCGGCCGCGGGCTCACGGCTTACGACCATGCCGAGGCCAAGGCCATCATCGGCCGTAAGAGCAGTGAAATCGGGAGAATTCTCGGCTACCTTGGGCGTCCTGAGCTGATCCACAGGGACGACATGGTCTTGCAGCGGAAGATGTGAGCGATGAGCGCGATTCTCGACAAACCCGAAGCGACCATCGAGCCGATGATGCTCTATATGGGACGTTTGGCGCGGCAGGCCGCTGCCACGCTCGCGCTTGCCCCGACCGAGCAGAAGAACGCCGCGCTCGAAGCCATGGCCGACCGGCTTGAATTGCGGGCCGGGAAGATCCTCGAAGCCAACGCCCAAGACCTGGAGGGTGCCAGGGCCAAAGGACGCGACGCTGCCTTTCTCGACCGACTGGCGCTCGACGAGGCGCGTATTGCGGCGATGGCCAAGGGCTTGCGCGAGGTCGCGGCCCTTGCCGATCCGGTCAGCCAGGTGACAGCCAGTTGGAGGCGGCCGAACGGACTCCGAATCTCTCGCGTGCGCGTGCCGCTCGGCGTCATCGCCATCATCTATGAGAGCCGGCCGAATGTGACCGCCGACGCGGCGGGCCTCTGCCTCAAGTCTGGCAACGCGGTGATCCTCAGGAGCGGGTCGGAAAGCTTCCTGTCGGCGCTGGTGATCTGCAACGTGCTGAACGAGGCCGTGGTGGCTTCAGGCTTGCCGGAAGCAGCCATCCAACTCGTGCCGACGGTGGACCGCACCGCCGTCGGTTTCATGCTGGGCGGCCTTGGCGGCGCCATCGACGTGATCGTCCCGCGCGGCGGCAAGGACCTCGTCGCGCGCGTGCAGGCCGAAGCGCGCGTTCCGGTCTTCGCCCATCTTGAGGGCGTCTGCCACGTCTATGTGCATGCACCTGCCGATCTGGCCATGGCGCGGAGTATCGTGGTCAACGCCAAGATGCGCCGGACCGGGGTTTGCGGATCGGCGGAGACGCTTCTCGTCGATCGCGAGGCGGCGCCCACGCAGCTTCAGCCGCTCGTTCAGGCGCTCATCGAGGCGGGCTGCGAGGTGAGGGGCGATCCTGCCGCGCGAGCGGCCGATGCCCGCGCCAAGCCGGCGACCGAAGAGGATTGGCCCAAGGAATTTCTCGACGCCACCATCGCGGTGAAGGTGGTCGATGGGCTCGACGCCGCGATCGAGCATATTGGTCGCTACGGCTCGCAACATACCGACGCCATCGTGACCGAGGATCGCGCCGCCGCGGAGGAATTTCTCGCCCGCGTCGACAGCGCCATCGTGCTGCACAACGCCTCGACACAGTTCGCCGACGGCGGCGAGTTCGGCATGGGGACCGAGATCGGCATCGCCACCGGGCGCTTCCATGCGCGCGGGCCGGTCGGTGTCGAGCAGCTCACGACCTTCAAATATGTCGTGCGCGGGCAGGGCCAGACGAGGCCTTGAGTTCCACTCAACATCAACGCGACATGCCTAGCGCCCGGCTCGTGTCTCGAGAGGCGCCAGCGTCCATTTGCGACCCGAAGGGGGGTTTCGACATTGGCTAAGCCAAAATCGACGAAGCAGAAGAAGCTAACCAAGCCGGCTAAGCAGGGGAAGCTGAGCAGGCCACCCAAGCGGATCAAACCAGCTAAGCGGGCAAGGCCGGCAAAGCGGGCACCGCGGGCAAAGCGAGCAACGGCGAAGCCCGCGAAACAGCCAATATCGTCGAAGCAAGCTAAGGCGGCAAAGCCGGCCAAGCCATCCAAACAGGCCAAGCGGGCAAGACCCATAAAGAAGGCGAAGCCTTCAAAGCCGGCAAAACAGGCCGAGAGCCGCAAAGGTGGAGCCTCGCTCCGCGAGGTCACGCGTCTGCCGATGGCGGCGCCACATATGCGGATCGGGCTGCTCGGCGGCTCGTTCAATCCGCCGCACGAAGCTCACCTCGAGATCAGCCTGACGGCGCTGAAGCGGCTGGGGCTCGACCAGGTCTGGTGGCTGGTCAGCCCCGGCAACCCGCTGAAGGACGCCTCCAAGCTGCCGAGCCTGAAGAAGCGAGTCGCGGCAGCGCAGGAGGCGGCAAGCCACCCCCGCATCGAAGTCACGGGCTTTGCGGGCGAGAAGGGCTCTCCCTACACCATCGACCTTCTCACCGAGCTGAAACGCCGCTTTCCGGGGGTCGCTTTCGTCTGGCTGATGGGCGCCGACAACCTCTCCGACGTTCATCGCTGGCGTGCCTGGCAAGAGATTTTTGCCATCATGCCGATTGCCGTCTTCGACCGGCCGGGCTTCCGCCTCAAGGCGCGCGCGAGCAAAGCCGCGCAGCGATTCTCCGCCTACCATGTCGACGAATCAGATGCGGCCGGGCTCGCATGGCTGGTGCCGCCGGCCTGGACCATCCTCAGCCACCCGCTTTCACGCCTCTCCTCCACGGAGCTTCGCGCCAAGAAACCCCAAAAGAAGAAGGAAAAAGGCCAGGACAGGAAGAGCACGAAAAAGCGCAAATAACACTAGCTATTGAAACCCTGCCGGCGAACATACTATCTTTATGCGGCGAAGCGGCAACCAAGGGGCTCTCCCAGCGTTTAGGCGACGGTAGACCCTCACCGCTTCCACGCGGAGCAATGGCAGAAGGACACTCACCAAAACATGCGCTCAGCTAGAGAGGCTGCCGAACGCGGCACGCCTCCCTCCGGATACGCGTCAATTCGCGCTCATCCGGCTCGTTTGCTCAACGTCGTGCTCGACACCCTCGATGCCGCCAAGGCGGAAGATGTCGTGTGCATCGACTTGAAGGGGAAGACCTCGATCGGCGACCACATGGTGCTGGCATCGGGGCGCTCGCAACGGCATGTCGGGGCCGTTGCCGATCACATCGTCAGAAAGCTCAAAGATGAAGGCTTTGGCCGCGCCCGCGTCGAAGGGCAGCCCCAATGCGATTGGGTGCTGATCGATGCCGGCGACGTCATCGTCCACGTCTTTCGCCCCGAGGTGCGTGAATTCTATAACCTCGAGAAGATGTGGTCAGCTGACCGGCCCATGGAGCGGTTGGTGATCTGACCGAAGGTTCCAGCCTATAAGGGCCTGAAGGCGAGCGAGCCATGCGGCTTCTAATCGCTGCCGTCGGCAAGCTGAAACAGGGGCCCGAGCGCGAGCTGTTCGCGCATTATGTTGTTCGCGCCGACGCCATCAGCCGGAAGCTTGGCCTGTCGCCCCTCGGCGTGATCGAGGTGGCGGAAGCGAAGGCCGCAGCGGCGAAAGCCCGCGCAGAGGCGGAAGCCCAAGCGCTTCTCGCCAAGGTGCCGTCCTCGCACAAAGTGATCTGTCTCGACCCTGGCGGCGACCAGCTCGGCAGCGAGGACTTTGCGAAGGGCCTGGCACAGATTCGCGACGGTGGCGCGCAAGGGCTCGCCTTCCTTATCGGCGGCGCCGATGGCCTCGGCCTAGCCGCTTTGTTCAAGGCCGACCGGGTCGTGTCCCTCGGCCCCATGACCTTGCCGCATGGGCTCGCCCGCATCGTTCTGGCCGAGCAGATCTATTGCGCCGGGACGATCCTTGCCGGCCACCCCTATCACCGCGCCTAATGCCCCGAAGGTTAAGGATTCGTAAGCGTTTTGCCTTGATTCTGCCGTACCACTCCGCTGTCGTTGCCATCGGCTGAACGGCCAGGGCGTATGGCGCAATCCGATCGATTGGCTTCCTCGAGACAAAGATTTCGATCCGCGCTGCTGCTTGCCGGCCTCGTTTGCGCGTTGCCCTGGCTTGCCCAGGCTGAGGAGGATCTTTCCCGCGACGAAGCCAAGCAGCGGCTCAACGAGACTGAGCAGCAGCTCCAGTCGAACCGGGCCAAGGAGCACGGCATTGCCCAGGACCTCGCGGCCCTGGCGGAGGAGCGGGCGAGGCTGAACAGCGAGCTGATCGAGGCTGGCAAGCGGGTGCAGGCGAGCGAAGCGAAACTCTCGGAGACCGAAAGCAAACTTGCCGAGCTCACGGATCAGGTGAACGTCATCCGCAACTCGATCACCGAGCGAAAGGAAACCATCGTCAAAATGCTGAGCGCCATGCAGAGGATCGGCCGCACGCCGCCGCCGGCGCTCGTCACGCGGCGCGACGATGCGCTCGCCGTCGTGCGCAGCGCCATGTTGCTCGCCGATGTCTTCCCCGAGATCAAATATCAGGCCGACAATCTGTCGCGCGAGCTGGAGGGCATGGTCAGCCTCGAAAACGGGATTCGCGACGAGCGCGATGCCGAGAAGGGCGAGGCGGAGGGACTTGCCTCGGAGCAGGCCCGCGTCGACCGGCTGTTGGAGGAGAAGAAGATGAAGGTCGCGCAAGGCGAGGCGGAGCTCGCTCTCGTCAAGCAGGCCGCTTCCGACCAGGCGCAGACGGTGACGGACTTGAACGAGCTGATCGATAGGCTCGATGCCCAGATCGCCAAGGTCGAGGTCGCCCAATACGACGCCGAGATCGCCGCCGAGCGGGCGCTCAGGGCGCGCGAGCAGCAGCAGGCGCTGGCCACCCCGGCCGACGAGAACGTGGTCGAAATCAAGCCGGAATCGACCAAAATCGCTTTTGCCAGCCCCGATCGCCTCAAGCCCGCCATGCCCTTCGAGGCGGCGAAAGGCTCGCTGCGGCGGCCCGCCCAGGGCAGGCGGATCAAACGTTTCGGCGACGCCGATGCCACCGGGGGCACGCGCAAGGGAATTTCGTTGCAGACCCGCAGCGAAGCCCGGATTACGGCCCCGGCAGACGGCTGGGTGGTCTATGCCGGCGAGTTCCGCTCCTACGGGCAACTCTTGATCATCAATGCAGGCGGAGGCTATCATGTTCTGCTTGCGGGGATGAGCCGTATAGACGTAAGCCTCGGCCAGTTTGTTCTAGCCGGCGAGCCGATTGCAGTGATGGGCAATTCGGCGACGCCGAGCCAAGGCGATGATAATTCACGCCCCGTCCTCTATGTCGAATTCAGAAAGGACGGCAGACCAATAGATCCTGACCCATGGTGGGCCGAGGCTTCCGAGAAGGTGCAAGGATGATGCGGAAATCCGAATACGCGCTGTGGGCGCTTCTGGTGTTGGCCGTGCTCGCTGCCGGGTCGACGATGGTGAGCTTGGCGCGCAGCCAGTCTGCCTCAGCCGCCAACTCGGAGATCTACCGGCAGCTCGACCTCTTCGGCGAGGTCCTGGAGCGCGTGCGCTCGGACTATGTCGAGAAGCCGGAGGACGCCAAGCTGATTGAGGCCGCGATCAACGGCATGCTGACCGCACTCGACCCGCATTCGTCCTATCTCAATCCGAAGCACTTCCGCGACATGCAGGTGCAGACCCGTGGCGAGTTCGGCGGGCTGGGCATCGAGGTCACCATGGAGAACGGCGTGGTCAAGGTCGTCTCCCCCATCGAGGACACACCGGCTGCCAAGGCAGGGCTGATGAGCGGCGATTTGATCACTCATCTCGACAAGGAGCAGATTCTCGGCCTCACCCTCCAAGAGGCGGTGGAAAAGATGCGCGGGCCGGTGAACTCACCGATCACACTGACCATCGTGCGCAAGGGCGTCGACGACCCGTTCGACGTGAAGGTCACGCGCGACGTGATCCACATCAATCCAGTGAAGTATAATGCTGAAGGCGATGACGCCGGCTATATCCGGGTCACCACCTTCAACGAGCAGACCACGGCCAAGCTGCAGAAGGCGATCGAGGACCTGAAGCAGCAGCTCGGTCCCAAGCTCAAGGGCTATGTAATCGATCTGCGCAACAACCCCGGCGGTCTACTCGACCAGGCGATCTCGGTGTCGGATGCGTTCCTCGACCAGGGCGCCATCGTGCTGACGCGCGGCCGCAACATCGAGGAGACGCAGCGGTCGAACGCACGGCCGGGAGATATCACCGACGGGCAGAAGCTCGTGGTGCTGATCAATGGCGGCTCGGCTTCGGCCTCTGAGATCGTGGCCGGCGCGCTGCAGGATCACCACCGGGCGACCATCGTCGGCACCCGCTCCTTCGGCAAAGGCTCGGTGCAGACCATCATCCCGCTTGGCTCGAACGGCGCGCTC
>DASYIU010000255.1:0-8926 GCA_035997285.1 Methyloceanibacter sp.
TCACCGAACCATAGTAACGTCAGAGGCGCGCGTCGTTCACTGAAGCGAATTGGGGATTGCCGGCTTGGCAGAAAAGGCCGAAACGCTTGGGATTATGGGGACGCCTTACGTCCGCGAGACGGTCGAGGATTGGCTTACCTATCTTGCAACCGAGCGCCAGCTCGCCGCCAACACGGGGGAAGCCTATGGCCGCGACATCGGCCAGTTCCTTGCCTTCCTCGCCACCCACCTCAACCGCCTGCCGGACATGAAACAGCTTTTGTCGCTCTCCTCCCGCGACGTGCGCGCCTTCCTCGCCGCGCGGCGCGGCGAAGGCGTCGGCAGTAGGAGCCTTGCTCGCACGCTCAGCGCGTTGCGCATGTTCTACAAGTTCCTCGAGCGGCGCGGCATCGGCAAGAACGACGCCATTCGCGCCGTGTCTCTGCCCAAGCTGCCGCATTCGGTGCCGAAGCCTCTGACCGCGCCGAAGGCGACCGCGCTGGTCGACGGCGCCGACATCGCTTCGCCCGATGCCCCGGAATGGATTGCCGCGCGCGATACCGCCGTGCTCGCGCTTCTTTACGGCTCGGGCTTGCGCATCTCTGAGGCGCTGACGCTTCAACGCAAGGACGCGCCGATCAAGGGGCGCGACATGCTGCGCGTGCACGGCAAAGGCGGCAAGACACGGGTCGTGCCGGTGCTCCCCATCGCGCGCGAGGCGGTCGAGCTTTATCTCGCGCTCTGCCCGATCAGGCTTTTATCGGATGGTCCCTTGTTCATCGGCGCGCGGGGGAAGCAGCTCTCGCCCCGCATCATCCAGCTCAGAATCGCGGGCGCGCGCGTTGCGCTTGGCCTGCCCGACACGGCGACGCCGCATGCGCTCCGCCATTCCTTCGCCACGCATCTCTTAGGTGCAGGCGCCGACTTGCGCGCCATCCAAGAGCTGCTCGGCCACGCGAGCCTCTCGACCACCCAAGGCTATACAGAGGTCGATCGCGCGCATCTGCTCAAGACCTACGACAGCGCCCATCCCCGCGCCTGACCGGCAGCGACGCCTTAGCCCCCATCCTCCGTTGATAGCGGTCGAAGCCTGGCCGGCGCTCCACCCGCCTTATTAGCCAAACCTTGATTTTCCGGGATTTTTCTACTCCTGCTTGTTGTGGTACTGACCAGTCAGTCATTATATAATTGTGGATTGGCATGGGAGGCCTGGGCTCCCCCTTCAGAGGCAAAAGGCCATGGCTGAGACGAAAACCGCCCAACGCAGACTGGCAGCTCGAGGGATCGTGAAGCGGCGCGAACGGAGGGACACGCGCCCGCAAGAGATCGTCGCGGCGGCCTTCGAGGAATTTGCCGCTAAGGGCTACACGGCGGCACGGCTCGAGGACGTCGCCGCTCGCGCCCGCGTCAGCAAGGGCCTGCCCTATCTCTACTTCAAGACCAAGGAAGAACTATTCAAAGCGGTGGTGCGGAGCGTCATCACGCCTCACTTCGATGCCATCCGGAAGCAGATGGAAACCACCGACATGTCGTCGGAGGACTTCCTCAAAGGCCCATTCCTCGCCTTCATCCAGGAGCTCGTCCTCTCGCGCCGCGCAGCCATCGCGCGGCTCCTGATCGCCGAAGGCCCCAAGCATCCCGAACTGACGGCCTTCTATTTCGAGCATGTGATCGCGCATGGGATCGAGGCGTTGAGAGGCCTGATCGACCGCGGCGTCGCGCGGGGTGAGTTTCGGCCGACGCACTTGCGCGAGTTCCCCCAGCTTCTCATCGCACCGGTGCTGACGGCGGTCCTGTGGCGGGCGCTGTTCGAGCGGCACCACCACCTCGACACCAATATGCTGCTCGAGACCCATATCGGATTGATCCTCGACGCGATCAGGGCGCCGCATGGCGACTCGCCTAGCGAGCGCGGCACGGGAGAGGCGCGATGAAACGTCTCACCATGCTCCTCGTCGTCGGTGTCGCTGCGGTTGCTATCGCGATTGCGCTGATGACCTACCCGGCCAACCAGAACACGGAATTTCCCGGCTACATGGAAGCCGATCTGGTGCTGGTCGGCTCCGAGCAGGGCGGCCGCGTGGCCACGCTCAGCGTCGACGAAGGCGATCATGTGAAGCAGGGCGACCCTATCTTCGTGCTGGAAAGCGAGGAGCAGGACGCCTCTGTGGCAGCTGCGAAATCGCGCGTGCAGGAAGCCGAGGCGAGGCTCGCCGACGTGAAGGCGAAAGTGCAAAGGCCGGGCGAGATCGAGGTGCTTGAGGCCTCACTTGCCCAGGCGCAAGCCATGCTGCAGCAAGCCAACAACAATCTCGACCGCGCCCGGGCGCTGTTCGACAAGGGTTGGATCACTAAGGAGAAGCTCGACGACGTGATCGCCCAGCATGATCGCAATCAGGCCGCCGTCGGCGAGGCCGAGAAACGCATCACCGCGGCCAAGCTTCCCGGCCGCTCCGATATGATCGATGCCGCTGCCGCCAATGCCGAAGCCGCGCGCCATGCCCTTATCGAGGCGCAGAAGAATCTCGGCAAGCGTTCGGTGGTGGCGCCGGCGGGCGGAACCGTCGAGGAGGTCTATTTCCGGCCAGGCGAGGTGGTGAATGCCGGCCAGGCGGTGGTGGCGCTGTTGCCGCCGCGCAATCTCAAGGTGCGCTTCTTCGTCGCCGAGCCAGTGCGCGCTTCGCTCCAGGTCGATCAGACCGTAAGTCTTTCCTGCGACGGGTGCCCGGCGGACCTCCACGCCAAGATCAGCTTCATCGCGCGGGACGCGGAATTCACGCCGCCGGTGATCTTCTCCCGCGAGCAGCGGGAAAAGCTCGTCTTCCTCGTCGAGGCGCGGCCTGACGGGGCGGCGAGCGGGCTCACCGCGGGCCAGCCCATCACGGTGAATCTCGGGCCGCATCAGCAGATGGTGCGGCGATGAAAGAGATCGCCATCGATGTCACGGGTCTGACCAAGAGCTTCGGGACACGGACCGTGGTGCACGACTTGAGCCTGCAAGTGCCCAAAGGCGAGATCTACGGCTTTCTCGGGCCTAACGGCAGCGGCAAGACGACCACGCTCAGAATGCTGTGCGGGCTGCTCACGCCTGACTCAGGCCGTGGCACCTGCCTCGGCTACGACATCCTGACGGAGTCCGACGAGATCAAGCGCAAGGTCGGCTACATGACGCAGCGCTTCAGTCTCTATACCGACCTTTCCATCCGCGAAAATCTCGAATTCGTTGCGCGGGTCTATGGCGTGCCGGACCCGCGCCAGGCGGCAAGAGAGGCGATCGGGCGGCTCGGGCTTTCCACCCGCACCGACCAGCTTGCCGGCGAGCTGTCGGGCGGCTGGAAGCAGCGGCTCGCGCTCGGCGCCTGCATCCTGCCGCAGCCGAAGCTCTTGCTGCTCGACGAGCCTACGGCCGGCGTCGACCCCAAAGCGCGGCGCGAGTTCTGGGACGAGATCCATAATCTCGCCGCCGAGGGCATCACCGTGCTCGTCTCCACCCACTACATGGACGAGGCCGAGCGCTGCCACGAGATCGCCTATATCGCCTTCGGCGAACTGCTCGCCAAGGGTACGGCGAGGGAGGTGGTCGACCAATCGAAGCTCAGCACGTGGATCGTGTCGGGCGCCGATCTGCATCGCCTCGCCGCCAAGCTGGAGACCTGCGACGGTATCGACATGGTCGCCCCGTTCGGCACCGAGCTTCACGTCTCAGGGCGAAACAAGCGGGCGCTCGATGCGGCCATCGCTTCCGCCAAGAAGGCCGACGGCGCGCACCGCTGGACGCGGGGGGAGCCTTCCTTGGAGGACGTGTTCATTCTGCTGATGGACAAGTCCAAGGACAATTTCGCATGAGCGCCGCGGCTTACCACGATATCGAGGGCGAGCGCCGCGATCCCGGCTTCTTGCGGCGCACGTGGGCGATGGTCGTCAAGGAATTCGTGCAGATGCGGCGCGACCGCATGACCTTCGCCACCATGATCTTCGTGCCGGTGCTGCAGCTCACCCTGTTCGGCTACGCCATCAACACCGATCCCAAGCATATGCCCGCGGTCGTGCTGACCCGCGATTCAGGCCCCTTGACCCGTGCTGTGCTCGCCGCGCTCGAGAACACGGACTATTTCGACTTCAAGGAACAGGTGCGCGATCCCGAAGAGATGGACAGGCTGATACGCTCGGGCAAAGTGCAATTCGGCATCGAAATCCCGGCAAGCTTCGAGCGCGACGTCAGGCGCGGCGACCGTCCCGCCATCCTGGTCATTGCCGACGCCACCGACCCCGTGGCGACGGGGACCGCGATCTCGGCCGTGCAGGGGGTGGTCGACACCGCGCTCAGACGGGAGTTGCGCGGACCGGATGCCGAGGTGAAGAGCGCGCCGGCGCCCTTCGAGGTCACGCTGCAGCGCCGCTACAATCCCGAGGGCATCACTCAATACAATATCGTGCCCGGTCTACTCGGCGTGGTGCTGACCATGACCATGATGATGTTCACCGCGCTCGCCGTGACGCGCGAGATCGAGCGCGGCACCATGGAGAGCCTGCTCTCCATGCCGATCAAGCCGATTGAGATCATGATCGGCAAGATCGCCCCTTTCGTACTGATCGGCTTCGTGCAGATGACCATCATCATCAGTGCCGCACATTTTGTTTTCGGCGTGCCGATCCTCGGCAGCGTCACGCTCCTCGTCGCGCTATCGACGCTGTTTGCCGCCTCCAACCTTGCCGTCGGCTATACCTTCTCCACCGTCGCCCAGAACCAGCTGCAAGCGGTGCAGATGACGTTCTTCTTCTTCCTGCCCAACTTCCTGCTCTCCGGCTTCGCCTTCCCTTTCCGCGGCATGCCGCATTGGGCCCAAGCGATCGGCGAGGTGTTGCCGCTCACCCATTTCATCCGCATCGTGCGCGGCATCATGCTCAAAGGGAACGGCTTCGCCGATATGCAGATCGACGCGGCGGCGCTGCTCATCTTCATGGTCGTCGCCATGGGGCTGGCGCTGCTCCGCTTCCGCCGCACGCTCGATTAGATGAACGTCCTCGCACCGAGCAGCGCTCACGGAGTCCTTCGGCAAGGAAGCGCGCGCTAAATCTCGACCTCGATGTCGGATCCGGTGACGCGCACATTGTAGCGCGCAACGGCATCATAAGCCGGGTCACAGAGGACTTCACCCGTCCTTATGTCGAATTTTGCGCCATGCCAGGGACAAGTCACCTCATGACCCTCGACGTCTCCCTCGGCCAATGGCCCTTCCTCATGCGTACAGGCATTGTCGAGGGCGAAGAAGTCCCCGCCGACATTGAACAGGGCGATCTCTTTGCCCTTGACGATCACCAGTCGCGCCTGGCCAGGCGCGATCTCGTTTGCGTTTGCGGCCTTAACGAATTCGCCCATGCATTTTGCCCTCCTGCGGTAAACGACCTCAGCCGGGTCGCCGTTCCGTCGCGGCAGGATGCGCTTACATATGGATGGCGCGTTTGTCGACGGCGAGCGCCGCCTCTTTCACGGCCTCGTTGAGTGTGGGGTGGGCGTGGCAGGTGCGGGCCAGATCCTCGGCGGAGCCGCCGAACTCCATCAGCACCGCGGCCTCAGCGATTATGGTGCCGGCGTCGGCGCCGATGATGTGCACGCCGAGCACGCGGTCGGTTCCTTCTTCCGCGAGCACCTTGACGAAGCCTTCGGTGGTGCGGTTGACCTTGGCGCGGCCGTTGGCGGTGAAGGGGAACTTGCCGACCTTGTAATCGACGCCGGCCGCCTTCAGCTCCTCCTCGGTGCGGCCGACCGAGGCCACCTCGGGCGCGGTGTAGATCACGCTCGGGATCACGTCGTAATTCACGTGGCCCGCCTGCCCGGCCAAAATCTCGGCGACGGCGATGCCTTCGTCTTCGGCCTTATGGGCCAGCATGGGCCCCTTGATCACGTCGCCGATGGCATAGATGCCGGGGACGCTGGCTGCGAACTTGTCATCGACCACGACGTGCCCGCGATTGTCGGTCTTGACGTGAAGCTCGGCGAGCCCGAGGCCTTGGGTATTGGGCACGCGCCCGACCGCGACCAGCACGACATCGCAGTCAAGCGTCTCTGGCTTACCGCCGCTCGCCGGCTCAAGCGTTAGCTTCGCGCTCTTGCCCTTGGTCTCCACGCTCACGACTTTGGTGCCGAGCCTGAAGGCGAGGCCCTGCTTGGTCAGGACGCGTTGCAGCTGCTTCGCCACCTCGCTGTCGAGGCCTGGCGCCAGGCGATCGAGCATCTCGACCACGGTCACTTGCGAGCCTAGCCGCGACCAAACCGAGCCAAGCTCGAGCCCGATATAGCCGCCGCCGATGACCACGAGCCGCTTCGGCACGCTTGCCAAGGATAGCGCGCCGGTAGACGAGATGACCGTCTTCTCGTCGATGGCGATGCCGGGGAGGGCAGCCACCTCAGACCCGGTGGCGATGAGGATGGCCTTGGTCTCGAGCGTCTGCTTCTGGCCGTCAGGGTCGGTCACCTCGACCTTGCCGGCTGCCGCGATGCAGCCGGTCCCTCGCACCGCGTCGATCTTGTTCTTCTTGAGCAGGAATTCGACGCCGTCGACATTGCCCTTCACGCCAGCATCCTTGAAGGCAAGCATGGCGGGGAGATCGAGCGAGGGCGCGACTTTGATGCCCATGGCGGCGAAGCCGTCGGCGGCTTCGGCATAACGCTCGCTTGCATGCAGCAGCGCCTTCGAGGGAATGCAGCCGACATTGAGGCAGGTGCCGCCGTGGGTGGCGCGCTTCTCCACCACTGCGACCCTCATGCCGAGCTGTGCCGCGCGGATGGCGGCGACGTAGCCGCCAGGGCCGGTGCCGATGACGACAAGATCGTAAGTCATATTGGCAGTCTATCCCCCTCACTGCGCTGGCGTGAGTGTCTCCTCGCCGTGCCCGCTATCCCAAAGCCCCGTCAAGCTGCCGTCATCGGCTAGCGCGTAGACGATAGGGGTCGTGCTTCCCCAATTCACGGTCAAGAGGTTTCCGGCGAACGAGCCTTCGCCCTTGTATTCAGAGTCACCGACCTTCCAGCTCAGCCGATAGGCCTTGGCGTCCTTGGTGATGGTCACCGTCCCTTTGTAGGCCTCGCCGTCGGCGTTGCGCCCCGCGACGCGATACTCGCCCTCGGGGGGCGGGACGTCGTCGTCGGCGGCAGCGGCCGTTCCGACGGGGGTCAGCGTCTCGCGCGCCGAGCCGTCGGCCCATTCGCCATCTAGCGCGCCTTCATCGCCGAAGCTGTAGATCACCGGAGTCTTGTCGCCCCAGTTGATCACCAGCATCTTGCCGGCGAAATGCCCGCTTCCCTGGAACATGTCCTTGCCGATCCACCAGGTCAGCTTGAAATCCTCGTCGTCCTCCGCGAGCGCCACCATGCCGGTATATTTGCTGCCGCTCGGATTGGTGCCGCTGGCGCGATAGACTCCGGTGAGGGTCGGCACGGTGGCCTGTTCCTCTGCCTCTCCCGCTTGTTCGTCCTCCTCTTCGGCCTCGGCGCCTTCGGGGCGAAAGACGAAGTCGCCGAAAAAGGTCGACGAGATCCAGGGCGTCTGCTCGCCATGGGTGTCAACGTAGACGCCCTTCAAGGTGCGCTTGAAGGTGTCCTCGATGGAGAGATTGGGCGTCGCGATCCATTCCGAGAGATATTTGGTGTAGGGGCTGTTGTGCCCGGCGCCATCGAGAGCCACGCTGCCCGGCGACGTTGCGTAGGAGACAAACAGGCTGGCATTCGAGTCGATGCGGGACAGTCCGTGCGCGCCGTTCGGTTCCATGGGGTTGGTGCGGCAGGCATCGAGAATGACGATGTTGAGGCCGTTATGCGCGCTGGCCATGGCATCCACGATCTCGGTCGCGCTTACTGAGCCACTCTTGATCTCCTCCGCGGAGGTAAGGCTCACCGGGATAAGGTAGTTCTCGCCGCTGATCTGCGCGCCATGACCCGAGAAGTAGAACAGGCCGACGCCGCCTTTGGCCTTCAGCTTGGCACCGAAGGTGTGGATCGCCTTCTCCATGGCGCCTTGATCCGCATCGGTGGCGACCGTGACATCGAATCCGGCCTCGCCGAGCGCCTTGGCCATGGCCTCGGCGTCGTTCACCGGGTTCCTGAGAGCTCCGAACGAATAGTCGGCATTGCCTATGACGAGCGCCGCGCGGGGCGAAGGCGCTTGGGCTTGCGCCAGTGTAAGCGTGGCCATAAGCGCGAAAATTCTAAGAAAAATGCTGAATAGGCGCATGGGGCGGGTCGCTCGTTGGACTGCGGGGCCTCAGCATGGGGCAGATGGGGGCGCCGGGTCCATCTTTGGTGAGGCATTAAAGATCGAGTTGGTGAGGCATTAAAGATCGAGCACCAAGCGCTTCGGGTCCTCGATGGACTCCTTGAGGTGCACCAGGAAGGTGACGGCCTCTTTGCCGTCGACCAGGCGGTGATCGTAGGAGAGCGCGAGATACATCATCGGCCGCGCCACGATCTGGCCGTCGCGCACCACCGCGCGCTGCTCGGTGCGATGCATGCCGAGAATGCCCGACTGCGGCGCATTGAGGATCGGGGTGGAGAGCATGGACCCGTAGATACCGCCATTGGAGATGGTGAAAGTGCCGCCCTGCATCTCCTCCAGGGCGAGCTTGCCGCCCCGCGCGCGCGCGCCGAAATCGGCGATTGCCGCTTCGATCTCGGCGAGGCTCATGCGGTCGGCATTGCGCAGTACCGGCACCACAAGGCCGCGCTCGGTGCCGACGGCAACGCCGATGTGATAGTAATTCTTGTAGACGATGTCCTCGCCGTCGATCTCGGCGTTGACCGCCGGGATGTCCTTAAGCGCCTGCACGGCAGCTTTGACGAAGAAGCCCATCAAGCCGAGCTTCACCCCGTGCTTCTTCTCGAAGGCATCGCGATAGTCGGCTCTGAGCTGCATCACCGCGCTCATGTCCACGTCGTTGAACGTGGTGAGCA
>DASYIU010000256.1:0-8131 GCA_035997285.1 Methyloceanibacter sp.
TGTCGGCCACGATTGATTTCGCCTCGGTCGGTGAGCTCGAGACGCTCTGGGCAGGCGCGCGCGACACCGGTATCGAGGGGCTGATGCTGAAGCGCCGCGACAGCCCTTACCTCGCGGGCCGCCCCAAGGGCCATTGGTACAAATGGAAGCGCGCCCCGCTCATTCTCGATGCCGTGCTCATGTATGCGCAACGGGGAAGCGGCAAGCGTTCGTCATATTATTCGGATTACACCTTCGGCGCCTGGCGCGAGGGCGAAAACGGGGCGCCCGAGCTCGTGCCTGTCGGCAAGTCCTATTTCGGCTTTACCGACGAGGAGCTGAAGGAACTCGACGCTTTCGTGCGCAATCACACCATGGACAGTTTCGGGCCGGTCCGCCAGGTCGAGCCGAAGCTGGTCTTCGAGGTGGCTTTCGATTCGGTGCATCGCTCGACGCGGCACAAATCGGGGGTGGCCATGCGCTTTCCCCGCATCCACCGCATCCGCTGGGACAAGCCCGCCGAGGAGGCCGACCGGCTCGACACGCTGATGGGGATGATCGTGGAGTAGGTGGCTGAAGGGTTGGAGCAGCACAATGAAGCCCGACTGGTCGAAACACGAGGTTGCCGGTCTCGCCTGGGACGCCATCAGGGACCGACTCGGCGCAGGCGCCGTGGCCATCCTCCCGATCGGCGCCGGCGCCAAGCAGCACGGCTTCCACATGCCCGTGGGCACCGACCAGGTGTTCGCGGACTATTTCGCGCGCGCTCTGGCCACAGAGATTGACGCGCTCATCTGGCCGACACTCACTACGGAGCCTGTCCGGCTTTCCTCCGCTATGCGGGAAGCGCCAGCCTGTCCAATGCGAGCTTCCACACTGTCGTCACCGAGATTGCCGACGCGCTCATCTCATTTGGTGCCCGGCGCGTTCTCATCCTCAACACCGGACTGAGCACGATCGAACCGGTTGATGCGGCCATAGGCGCAACGCGCAGTCCTTCGCTCATTCGTCACTTGAAGGTCTTCGCCGGGACGCGGTTTCTGCAGACCTCGCATCAACTGCAGGAGCAGCCTTATGGCAGCCATGCCGACGAGATGGAGACCTCGCTGATGCTGGCGATGCGCCTGAGCTTGTCGACATGGCGCGCGCCACGCCCTCTCCCGTCTCGGGCGCGGGTCCGTCGCCTGGAGCGCTCTCGCCAGACGATGCGACTTCGCCAAATTATTCACCAAGTGGTAGCTTCGGCGATCCTACGCTCGCTTCAGCTGACAAGGGTTCGCGCCTGCTCGCTGCCATCCTCGAAGATTTGATGGAGGCCGCGGAGTAAACCCGGGAGAGATCGTGGCCTCAGTGGTCGTAGCGGTAGACGCGGTAGAAGCCGGTCGGGTCGCTGAAGACCCGACGCGCCGCCGAGAAGCCTGCCTTGCGGCCAAGATCGAGCCAGGTGGCTGCGGTCTCCGGGAAGTCGCAGGTGGTGACGTGGTGGTCGATCTGCTCCCACTCGTCCCGGGCCATGAAGGTCCAGGCGGGGCGGTTCACGCGCCGGAATCGTTCGAGATAGCCCTCGCGGTCCTCGCCATCGGCCAGGGTCGGCTCGTAGATCATCAGCATCTTGTTCGTCGAGCCGTGAATTGCCTCAAGCAAGTGGAGCTTGCCGTCGGTCGAGAGGTGATGGATCGAGAGGCCGCACCACGCCGCATCGGCGGGTTCAGGACGCTTCTCCAGAGCCGTGACGAAGTCGCGATGATCGAGCTCGACCGCGAAGGAGACGCCGGCGAGGTTCTTGGCCGCAAGCTCAAGCGCGGGCTGCGAAAGATCGATGCCGTGATAGTGGCTGACATTGGTGCCGGCGAGCGCTTGCCTCATCTGGCCGGCATCACCGCACGCGATGTCGACGAAGGCGAAGGGCTCGGCGACGGCCTTGAGCGTGGCATGGAGGATCTTGCCCACCTCTTTATGAGAGAGGACGTCGGTATCCACCAATTTCTGATAGGTCGCCCATTGCTTCTGGAACTGTTCCAGCGCGTCAGCGTCGGTGACCGCACCGCCAGACTGAAACTGATGAATGTGAATGTTCATGTCCCGCGCAAAGCCTCCCGGTTGGTCCAGAAGAAGCGTTCTACTGCAAACCTGGTTGTACAAAGGTTAGCGCGGGAGCGGGAGCCCTTGGAGGTGCCTCCCCGCACTTGGAAAGCAAGTTTGACGGCAGCGCTCGCGGACTTCGCCGGTTTCGGCCATGATGTTTCCAAGGAACGTGCTCATGCTATGCTTGTTACTCAGGACCTATTGGTGGGCTGCATGGTGGCCCTACAGCACTTGGCTATTGGCCATGGAGAAAGCCATGCGCCAAAGGACCGAGGGCTCAAGGCCGCCGTCGCAGCCACAGACGGACGACAGAGGGCAAGTACGGCAACAGGAGAGTACCATGGCTAACGACGCATTCATGAAGCCAGAGATTCCGGAGTCGTTGCACGACCTCATGAAGACGAGCATGGAGCAGGCAAAGCGGGCCTTCGATACGTTCGCCGCGACCAGCGAGAAGACTGGAAGTCGCTGGAAACAACATCGCAATCGGCACGCTCCGGCCTGATGACACTCAACGCCAAGATCGCCGACATCACCCGCAGCAATGCCGAGGCGAATTTCGCGCTGGCGTTGAAGCTCGCCGAGAGCAAGGACATCAATCAGGCCATGGAGCTGCAGAGCCAGCACGCGCGCAAGCAGATGGAGGCTTTCGTGCTGAGGCCGATCGCTCAGAAGGTCCAGCCCGGATCGTGGATGATTTCGTGGAAGGCCTTGTGGATGGCCCCGCCCCAGCCGTCGCGGATGGCCTGGAGATAGGCGTCGTCATCCTCGAGCCGGATGGTGAAATCCTTCTTCAGTGAATTGCGGCGGTAGATCAAAAGATCAAGCGGCGGGCCTACCGAGACATTCGATCTCATGGTGGAGTCGAACGAGATCAGCGCACATTTGGCGGCATCGCTCAGGCTCGTGTCGCGCTGAATGATGCGATCGAGGATGGGCTTGCCGTATTTCACCTCGCCGATCTGGAAATAGGTGGTATCGCCCATCGCCTCGATGAAGTTGCCCGCGTCATAGACCATGAACAGCCTGAGCTGCCCACCCTTGATCTGCCCGGCAAGAATGAACGAGCCGCTGAAGTCCACCTCGTGCTGCTGCAGGTAGCCGCCGTCGATCTTGTGGATCTCGCGCAAGGCCGTGCCGACGGCGCGCGCCGCTCCGAACATGGAGCTCACGGCGAATAGGTCCTGCTCCGGATTCTCGTTGTTGAGCCATTCGGTGAGGAGACTGATCACCCCCTGCGTGAGGGAGAGATTGCCCGCGGTCAGAAGCGCGAAGAAGCGCTCGCCCGGCTTCTCGAAGGTGAACATCTTGCGAAAGGTGGAGACGCGGTCGATGCCCGCGTTGGTGCGCGAGTCCGAGGCGAGCACCACGCCCTCATCGAGCAGGATGCCGATGCAATAAGTCACGTGTCCTCCCTTATTGGACTTGCTGTTGTTGTTGGCTTGGAAAACTGACACTTACCCTCATGGTCTCGAGGCCGCCGCCGCTGCGCACGCCGCGCACCGGTCCCGCCTCAGCATAGTCGAGGCCGATGGCGGTGCGAATATACGCATCTGTCGCACAGGCGCGGTTGGTGGGATCGAAGCCGACCCAGCCGAGATGCTCGACGAAGCCTTCGGCCCAGGCATGGCTTGCGGCATGGGCCTCGTGGCCCTCGCCATGGGTGAGATAGCCGCTCACATAGCGCGCCGGCACGCCGAGCGCGCGGCAGACGGCGCAGAAGATGTGGGCATGGTCCTGGCAGACGCCGCTCCCCTGCTCTAGCGCCTCAGCCCCTGTGGTGTGCACATGGGTCTCGCCGAGGCGGTACTCGACGGCATCGGCGATGGCCATCATGATCTCATGCAGCACCTCGATCGAATCTCGGGCGAGCTTTGGCTGAAAGCGCGCCGCGAAGTCCTGGATGGAGGTCGTCGCAACGGTATAGGGCGTCTCCCGCAGATAGATGGCTGAAGGCAGCTCCGACGGCGCCATCCCCACCACTCCACTGGTATCGCGCGTACGCACGAGCCCGCACACCTTGATCTCAAGCTCGCTGACCGGCTGGGCCACCGTCAAGGTGTGGCACAAATTACCGTATTGGTCCTGCCAGGGGGTGGTGACCGCGCTGGGACAGGTAAGCTTCCAGCTCTCCACGGCCTGGGTGCGGCCGGAGACTGGCGTCATGCGCAAATATTGCGTGCTCGTGACCAGTGGCTCCGAATAGGCATAACCGGTCGCGTGCTCCACCCGGATCAGCATGGGCTCACGCGGCTCCTGCCACGGCGGCCGGCGTCATCAGGAAATCCTCCTGAAGCTGGAAACCGAGTGCGTTGTTGCTGGCGACGAAGTCGGTAAGGAACTCGTGCAAGCCCGATTTGAAGATCTTGTCGATGCGGCCATATCTGAGGCGTGCATAGGTTTGCCCCGCAAGTCTTCGGCATTCGAGCTGCTTCTTGCCCGAAAGCTCGTCGAGAGTGCCGATCACATTCTCATAGCAATGATGCAGCGAGCGCGGCATGTCGGCGCGCAGGATCAGTAGCTCGGCGATGCGCCAGGGATAGACGGTGTCGTGATAGACGCGGCGATAGGCGCGGAAGGCGCCTACCGAGCGCAGCAGCGCGCCCCATTGGTAATAGTCGACATAGCCGCCGACCTGCTCGGTCTCGGGCAACAGCACGTGATATTTGACGTCGAGGATGCGCGCGGTGTTGTCGGCGCGCTCGATGAAGGTGCCGAGCCTGATGAAGCGGAAGGCGTCATCATGGAGCATGGTGCCGAATACCACGCCGCGGAAGAGATGGGAGCGCTCCTTCACCCAGTCGAAGAAATCGCGGAAACCCCAGCGCTCGAGCCCCTCGAAATCGAGTTTCTGCACTTGTAGCCAGGTCGAGTTGAGGCTCTCCCAGGCTTCGCTGGAGATGGCCGAGCGCTGGGCGCGCGCGTTCTCCCGCGCGAGCTTGATCAGCGACCAGATGCTAGCGGGATTGGCCGACTCGAGTGCCACATAGCGGATGATGCTCTCGTGGGTCAGCTCGCCGAACAGCTCATGAAAGCGGCCGTCGCCCGGGGCGATGGCGAGGATTGGCTCGAAATGCAGCGCCTGCTTGTCGATGGTCGAGGGAAGCAGCGCCATGCGGAAGGAGACATCGAGCATGCGCGCGGTGTTCTCGGCCCGCTCCATGACGCGGGCCATCCAGAACAGGTTCTCGGCAGTGCGACTCAGCATGGGACGCGCTCAAGCACCCAAGTGTCCTTGGTGCCGCCTCCCTGGCTCGAATTGACGACGAGGGAGCCTTTGTGCAAGGCCACGCGGGTGAGCCCGCCCGGGATCACGCTCGTCTCCTTGCCGGAAAGCACGAAGGGCCTGAGATCCACGTGGCGCGGCACGATCTCGCCGTCGATCAGGGTCGGCGCGGTGGAGAGCGCCAAGGTCGGCTGGGCGATGAAATTCTCAGGGTCGCGCATGACGCGGCGCTTATAGGCCTCGCGCTCCTCGGCGGTCGAGGCCGGCCCGATCAGCATGCCGTAGCCGCCCGAGCCCTGCACCTCCTTGACCACGAGATTGTGCAGATTGTCGAAGACGTGCTGCCGCTGCTTTGGGTCGCGCAGCATATAGGTGTGGACATTGCTGAGGAGGGCGTGCTCGCCGAGATAGAACTCGATCATGCGTGGCACATAGACATACATGGCCTTGTCGTCGGCCACACCGGTCCCGAGCGCGTTGGCGAGCGCCACCCGGCCGGTCCTGATCACCCCCAACAGGCCGGGAACGCCGAGCGTGGAATCGGCCTGGAAGGCGAGCGGGTCCATGTAGCCGTCGTCGACACGGCGGTAGATGACATCGACCTTGACCGGGCCTTCGGTGGTGCGCATCCACACAAAGCCGTCGCGCACGAAGAGATCGCCGCCCTCGACGAGTTCGATGCCCATCTGCTCGGCGAGGAACACGTGCTCGAAATAGGCGCTGTTGTAGCGGCCGGGGGTGAGCAGCACGACCACCGGATCCTCGGCATCTGACGGCGACACCGTGCGCAAATTCTCCAAGAGGCGCTCAGGATAGTTGCCGACCGGTGAGATGCTCTGCCCGGCAAAGGCATCGGGGAACAGCCGCATCATGATCTCGCGGTTCTCGAGCACATAAGAGACGCCAGAGGGCGTGCGGACATTGTCCTCGAGCACGAAGAAGTCGCGCTCGCCGGTGCGGATGAGATCGATGCCGGCGATATGGGCATAGACATTGTTGGGCGGTTCGATGCCGAGCATCTCGGGGCGGAACGCCGAATTAAGCAGAACGAGCTCGGGCGGCACCAGCCCGGCCTTGATGATCTCCTGGTCGTGATAGATGTCGTAGAGGAAGATGTTGATGGCCCTGACCCGCTGGAGGCAGCCCCGCTCCACGAGGTCCCACTCGGAGCGGTCGAGGATGCGGGGAATGAGGTCGAAGGGGATTAGCCGCTCGGTCGAGCCGCCCTCGGCATAG
This sequence comes from Methyloceanibacter sp., assembly GCA_035997285.1. Lineage (GTDB taxonomy): Bacteria > Pseudomonadota > Alphaproteobacteria > Rhizobiales > Methyloligellaceae > Methyloceanibacter. The sequence goes on from DASYIU010000256.1 coordinate 6,527, forward strand.
ACGGCAAAAGTGATGCCGAGGCGCCGGAACAGCTCTTCTGCCGCGTTTTGCTTGGTGACGAGGGACTCGATCGAAAGATTGTCGAGAAGGCCGGCAAGCGCGGCGTAAGCCCGCCGGACCTGCCCGTCCGGCGCACGCATCTCGTCGAAGAATTTGCGGGAAAGCAGGGATGGCGCTTCCGCCTTCTCCCCTGTACTTACCCTCTCAGCAGTTTGCGGCAAGCGCGCCCGTCCTGGCTTTACAAGCGACCCCTAAACCCAAGCTTGGCGCGCTTCCCTGTCGTATTTTCGGGCATCTTAATCCGATGCTGTCGATTTGAGCAACGCCCTTGGTTCCTCGCCGCTGGCGTCGTGCTTAACGGCGAAAGGTGCTAGAAGCCTCCGGCGCCTTCAAAGCCCGCAAGCCGACGCCATGCTCGAAACCGCGCTCACCGCGTTCACCACCTTTTTTGCGGTCATCGGCCCGATCGATACGGCGGTGCTGCTCGCCTCGCTAACGCCGAACATGACGCGGTCAGAGCGGCGCGCGATCGCAATCAAGGCGGTGTCCATCGCCACCGTGATCATCCTCCTCTTTGCTCTGTTCGGACGGCCGGTGCTGACCCAGCTCGGCGTGTCGCTCGCCGCCTTGCAGACCGCCGGCGGCATGATCCTGTTCATGATCGCGCTGGAGATGACGCTCTCCAAGCGCCCGGTGCCGACCACGCTGTCGGCGAAGGAGAGCGAGGACGCCGAGATCAGGGCCGAGCGCCATGCCGAGATCGCGGTCTTTCCGCTCGCCACGCCCCTGCTCGCCGGCCCCGGGGCCATGACCAGCGCCATCGTGCTCGCCGCCGGCACCAAGGGCGACCTCAAGCTGCTGGCCGCCATCGTCGCCGCCATCCTCGCCGTGATGCTCGTGACGCTGGTGCTGCTGCTGGTCGCCCAGGAGGTTCACCAGGTCATCGGCGTGACGGCGCGGAAGGTGATCGTGCGGGTGTTCGGCGTTATTCTCGCCGCACTTGCCGTGCAATCGATTTTCAACGGCCTGGCCGAGACCCATATTTTCGGCTGAGCCCAGCTAATCCTTAGGAGAACGCGCCATGCGAGTCGTCCAAATCGCCAAACCCCATGGCCCCCACGAGCTTGTCGAACGCCCGGTGCCTGAACCCGGCCACCGCGAGGTGCGCATCAAGGTGGAGGCGTGCGGCATTTGTCACAGCGATTCCTTCCCGGTCGAAGGAACCTTTCCCGGCATCAAATACCCGATCGTGCCGGGCCATGAAGTCGCCGGCCGTGTCGACGCCGTTGGCGCCGACGTCACCACCTGGAATGTCGGGCAAAGGGTGGGCGTCGGTTGGTTCGGCGGCAATTGCGGGGTGTGCCCTTCTTGCCGACGTGGCGATTTCATCCACTGCCGGGTCGGCAAGGTTACCGGTCTCCATTACGACGGAGGCTATGCCGAGTACATGGTCGCTCCGATCGAGGCGCTTGCTGCGATTCCGGACGACCTTTCTGCGGTCGATGCCGGCCCATTGCTTTGCGCCGGCATCACCACCTTCAATGCACTGCGCCATAGCGGTGCGCGTGCCGGCGATCTCGTCGCCATTCTCGGCATCGGCGGGCT
>DASYIU010000257.1:0-2344 GCA_035997285.1 Methyloceanibacter sp.
TAGTCGACTTGCGCCGACAGGACTCTATATAGGCCGTTATGGCGGCAAAAAAAAGATTGATGCTTCAATAACCCCCAGCCGCGAATCGCAGACCCGATGCTATGCTGGCCGGCGTGGAGTGCCGGGCGGGGCTAGTCGTCCCGCTTCAGCTTGATGATGGCGCCGGTGGCGGCATCGACTTGCATCTTGATCTCATGGCCGCTCGCGTCCTCGCCCTCGACCTTCCAGACGCCGTGGTGGTCGAGCTTGACGCGCTCGATCTTCACGATGCCTCTGGCGAACGCCATGTCGCGGACATCGTCGATGTTGACGGGCCGCAACGGCGGGGACGGCAAAGCCAAGGCTCAGGGCGAAGAGGGTTGGGGTGAGACGCATCGGCGGCACCTTCTTGGTGGCATATATCGATAAAGCCGGACGCTCGGGTCTATAAAGCGAGACCGCCGGGCGTCCGTTCGCAGGCAGGATCATAGAAGAAGAGCTCCCCTTTGCGTCAATATCTCGATCTCCTCGCCCGCATTCGCAATGGCGGCGTCCGTAAAGGCGACCGGACCAATACCGGCACGCTCAGCCTGTTCGGCCATCAGATGCGCTTCGACCTGGGGCAAGGCTTTCCGCTCGTCACCACCAAGAAGCTGCACGTGAAATCGATCGTCCATGAGCTGCTCTGGTTCCTGCAAGGCTCGACCAATGTGCGCTACCTCAATGAGCATGGGGTGACGATCTGGGACGATTGGGCCGACGAGAATGGCGAGCTCGGGCCCATCTATGGCCGGCAGTGGCGCTCCTGGCCCGCGCCCGACGGCAGGCATATCGACCAGATCGCAAAGGTCGTCGAGGGGCTGAAGCGCGATCCCGATTCGCGCCGGCACATCATCAGCGCCTGGAACGTGGGCGAGCTCGACCAGATGGCGCTGTCCCCCTGCCACTGCCTGTTCCAGTTCTACGTGGCCGACGGGCGCCTCTCCTGTCAGCTTTATCAGCGCTCAGCCGACATTTTTCTGGGCGTGCCCTTCAACATCGCCTCTTATGCACTCCTGACGCTGATGATGGCGCAGGTGACGGGCTTTGAGCCTGGGGAGTTCGTGCACACTTTCGGCGACGCCCATCTCTACCTTACCCATCGCGACCAGGCCGACGAGCAGCTGAAGCGCGAGCCGCGCGCACTTCCGCGCCTGGAGATCAATCCCGAGGTGAGCTCGCTGCTCGACTTCGCCTATGAGGACTTCAAGCTTGTCGGCTACGATCCGCACCCGGCGATCAAGGCCGAGGTGGCAGTGTGAGTCCTGATAGGCAAGCGGCCGGCGCACCAATCATCGCGCTGGTTGTGGCCGTGGGAGAGAACGGCGCCATCGGCAGGGGCGGGGAGTTGCCCTGGCGGTTGTCCACGGACCTCAAGCAGTTCCGCAAGGTGACGCTCGGAAAGCCCATCGTCATGGGACGGCGTACCTTTGAGTCCTTCGGCCGCGTGCTCGACCAACGCGTCAACATCATCCTCACACGCGACGAAGACTTTGCTGTCCCGGGCGCCGTCGTCGCCCACGGTCTTGAGGAAGGGCTTGGGCAAGCCCGCCGCGCCGCCGCCGAAGCAGGCGTCGGCGAGATTATGGTGATCGGCGGCGAGGGCGTCTTCCGCGCGGTCTTGCCGCAAGCGAGCCGCATCTATCTCACCGAGGTGCATGCGGCGCCCCATGCCGACACCTGGTTCCCCGATCTCGACCGAGGCGAGTGGCGCGAGGTCTTCCGCGAGAAGCATGCGGCGGGGCCGAAGGACGACCATGCCTTCAGCTTCGTCGTGCTGGAGCGCGATCCTCATCCTGAGGAGGCCGCGCAATGCGGCCATCTCGAAGGATGAGATCTCATGGTTCGAGACGCGTGGCTCAGGCCCCGCTCCTCACCATGAGGCATGACCCGACGCCCCCGCATTGCACCGCACCGGTGACTGGCCTATAACCCTTGCGATCTTTGTCGCAGGACCGCCATTTTGATGCGGCTAGTCTTGTCTGCTAGCAGCTCACGCCCCGGCCGGTCCCGGCGCCACCCTTCACCAGACATCAGGACGAAGTTGCATCATGCCTTGGAGCAATCAGAGCGGAGGCGGCGGTTGGAAGGGCGGCGGCGGGGGCCCCTGGGGACCGCGTCCCGGCAGCCCGGGCCAGCAGCCTGACCTGGAAGAGATTTTGCGCCGCAGTCAGGACCGGATTCGCCAGGCGATGCCCGGCGGCCGCATGGGCGGACCGTTCGCCGTGCTGCTCGCGGTCGTGCTCGTCGCGCTGGTCGGCTTTTTCGGCTTCACCGTGCGGGTGAATCCCGAGGAGCTCGGCATCGTGCTCCGCTTCGGCCAATA
>DASYIU010000258.1:0-7822 GCA_035997285.1 Methyloceanibacter sp.
CCTGCACCTGATCCAGGATCGCTACGGCCACCTCTCCGCCGCCCATTTGATGGCGCTGGCCGACGAGCTGCGCATGGCGCAGGCCGAGGTCTACGAAGTCGCGACCTTCTATGCCCATTTCGACGTGGTGAAGGAGGGTGAGACGCCGCCACCGCCCACGACCATCCGCGTCTGCGACTCCATCACCTGCGCCATCAAGGGCGCGGATGCTTTATTCGAGGCTCTGAAATCCGCCGTCGACCCGGCCGAGATTCGTGTGCTGCGCGCACCCTGCATGGGGCGTTGCGACACCGCGCCGGTCTGCGAGGTGGGCCATCTTTTTGTCGACCACGCGACGCCGGGCACAGTCGAAAAGGTGGTCAAGAGCGGCGAGCGCGAGACGAAGGTCCCCCTCTATGAAACGCTCGCAGAGTATCGCGCCAAGGGCGGCTATTCGGTCCTCGAGAGCTGCCGCGCCGGCAAGCTCGGCTTCGACGAGATCATCAAGGAGATGACCGATGCCGGGTTGCGCGGCCTAGGCGGCGCCGGTTTCCCGGCCGGGCGCAAATGGCAGATCGTGCGATCCTATCCAGGCCCGCGGCTCATGACCATCAATGGCGATGAGGGCGAGCCGGGCACGTTCAAAGACCGCTTCTATCTCGAGCGCAATCCGCAACAGATGTTCGAGGGCGCGCTCATCGCCGCCTGGGCGGTCGAGGCCGAGCGGATCTACCTCTATATGCGAGACGAGTATCCCGCCGTGCTCCACATTCTGGCCCATGAAATCGCCGCGCTGGAGAAGTCTGGCATAATCAAGAAAGGCGATATCGAGCTTCGTCGCGGCGCCGGCGCCTATATCTGCGGCGAAGAGTCGGCGATGATCGAGTCGATCGAAGGCAAGCGCGGCTATCCGCGCAATCGTCCGCCCTATATCGCCGAGGTCGGCCTGTTCGGCCGCCCCACCCTCAACCACAATGTCGAGACGCTTTATTGGGTGCCGGAGATCCTGAAGAAGGGCGCCAAGTGGTTCGCCGACCATGGCGTGAACGGCGCCAAGGGCTTGCGCTCCTGGTCGGTCTCGGGACGGGTGAAGAAGCCAGGCGTGATCCTGGCGCCTGCCGGCATCACCGCGCGCGAGCTGATCGAGATGGCCGGCGGCATGGAGGATGGCCAGACTTTCAAGGCCTATCTGCCCGGCGGCGCCTCAGGAGGCATCCTGCCGGCGAGACTTGCCGACTTGCCGCTCGATTTCGGAACCCTGGACAAATATGGGTCGTTCGTCGGCAGTCACGCCATCGTGGTCTTCTCCGACCAGGACGATGTCGCCGATATCGTGATCAACCTCTTGCGGTTCTTCAAGGACGAATCCTGCGGCCAGTGCACGCCCTGCCGGGTAGGCTGCGACAAGGCGGTTGCTTTGCTCGAGCGAAAGGACTGGGACGGGGAGCTGCTGAACGAGCTCGCCCAGACCATGCGCGATGCCTCGATCTGCGGACTCGGCCAGGCGGCGCCCAACGCCTTCATCACCGCCATGCAATTCTTCACCGATGAGCCAGCTCGGACCGATCGCGGCAGGTCGGCCTGAGCGCTATTAGACTGGAATAGATGACATGACAGATCAGTTGCTCTTCACCCTCGACGGAAAAGGGGTCTCGGCGCGGCCCGGCGAGACCATCTGGCAGGTCGCCCAACGCGAGGGCACCGACATCCCGCATCTTTGCTGGCTACCCAAGCCCGGCTATCGGGCCGACGGCAATTGCCGGGCCTGCATGGTCGAGATCGAAGGCGAGCGCGTGCTGGCCGCCTCCTGCATAAGGAAGCCCAGCCCGAACATGGTGGTGAAGACGGCGACCGACCGTGCCGTCAAGGCGCGCCGCATGGTGATGGAGCTTCTGCTCGCCGATCAGCCGTCGCGCGAGGATTCGCCCGACCGCGTTTCGCCCTTCTGGCACTGGGCCGAGGTCGAGCGCATCGAGACCTCGCGCTTTCCCGCTCACGGCATTCTAAGGCCCGATCTTTCCCACCCGGCCATGGCGGTCAATCTCGATGCCTGCATCGATTGCGGGCTGTGCGTGCGCGCATGCCGCGAGGTTCAGGTTAATGACGTGATCGGAATGGCGTTTCGCGGGATCGGCGCCAAGCCCGTTTTCGATTTCGACGATCCCATGGGGGGATCGACCTGCGTCGCTTGCGGGGAGTGCGTGCAGGCCTGTCCCACCGGCGCGCTGATGCCGAAATCGATCATTGACCCGATCACCCAGCATGGCAGCCGAGAGGTTGACCGCGAGGTCCACTCGGTCTGCCCCTATTGCGGCGTCGGCTGTCAGATAAGCTATGAAATCAAGGACGAGAACATCGCCTTCGTGCAGGGCCGCGACGGCTACTCCAACGAGAACCGTCTGTGCGTGAAGGGCCGCTTCGGCTTCGACTATGTGACGAACCCGCAGAGGCTGATGAAGCCCCTGATCCGGAAGCCGGGGCTGCCCAAGGGCGTGAATGTCGATCCCGCCAATCCCTATACCCATTTCCGCGACGCAAGCTGGGACGAGGCGCTCGATCTTGCCGCCACGGGTCTTGCCCTCGTCGCCGAGAAGCACGGTGGCGATGCCATCGCCGGCTTTGGCTCGGCGAAATGCACCAACGAGGAAGCTTATCTGTTTCAGAAGTTGATCCGCACCCGGTTCCGCACCAACAATGTCGATCATTGCACCCGGCTCTGCCACGCCTCCTCTGTGGCGGCGCTGATCGAGGGCATCGGCTCGGGGGCGGTGACCGCGACCTTCAACGAGGTCGAGCACGCCGACGTCGTCATGATCATCGGCGCCAACCCGACCGAGAACCATCCCGTTGCCGCGACCTTCTTCAAGCAGGCGGCAAAGCGCGGAGCCAAGCTCATCGTGATCGACCCGCGCGGCCAGGCGCTACGCGATTACGCTACCTTCATGCTGCAATTCAAGCCGGCGAGCGACGTGGCGCTGCTGAACGCCATCATGCATGTGATCGTCGAGCAAGGCCTCTACGACGTCCAGTACCTACAGGCCTATACCGAGAATTTCGAGCGCCTGAAGGACCATCTCGCTAGCTACAGCCCCGAGTCGGTGGCCAAGATCACAGGCATCGACGCCAAGACCATTCGTGCGGTCGCAGAGACATTCGGCCGCGCCGAGCGGGCGATGATCTTCTGGGGCATGGGCATATCACAGCATGTGCACGGCACCGACAACGCCCGCTGCCTGATCGCGCTCGCCCTGATGTGCGGCCAGGTCGGCCGTCCCGGCACCGGGCTGCATCCCTTACGCGGCCAGAACAACGTGCAGGGCGCCTCCGACGCCGGATTGATCCCTATGTTCTATCCGGACTATGCCGACGTTAAGAGCGAGTCGGTTCACCAGAATTTCGAGACGTTGTGGAAGATGTCCCTCTCTCCCAAGCCCGGCCTGACGGTGGTCGAGATCATCAACGCCGCCAACAAGGGCGAGGTCAGGGGCATGTTCGTCCAGGGCGAGAACCCGGCGATGTCGGATCCCGACCTCGATCATGCCCGCGCCGGCCTCGCCAAGCTCGAGCATCTCGTGGTGCAGGACATCTTCCTCACCGAGACGGCGATGATGGCCGATGTCATCCTTCCCTCCTCGGCCTGGCCCGAGAAGTCTGGCACGGTGACCAACACCAACCGCCAGGTACAGATGGGCCGCACGGCGCTCCCCCTCCCCGGCGACACGCGCGAGGATCTGTGGATCCTGGTAGAGCTCGCCAAGCGCCTCGGCCTTCCTTGGACCTACGCGCATCCGTCCGAGGTATTCGCCGAGATGAAGCTCGCCATGCCGTCGCTCGAAAACATTACTTGGGAGCGGCTCGAGCGCGAATCCTCGGTCATCTATCCCTGCCCCACGCCCGACCATCCCGGCGAGGCGGTCGTCTTCGGCGACGGCTTCCCCACCAAGTCTGGCCGCGCCCTCCTGGTGCCCGCCGACATCTTGCCACCGGCGGAGGTGCCCGATGACGAGTATCCGCTCGTGCTGATGACCGGCCGCCAGCTCGAGCACTGGCATACCGGCGCCATGACCCGTCGCGCCGACGTGCTCGATTCGCTTGAGCCAGGGCCCACGGCGAGCCTCAATCCGAGGACTCTTGCGCGCTATGGCCTCAAGCCGGGCGAGCAGATGCGGGTGACGACCCGCCGCGGCTCGATCGAGCTTACCGCCCGGGCCGACATGGCCGTCGAGGACAGCACCGTGTTCATCCCCTTCGCCTATGTGGAGGCCGCCGCCAACATCCTCACCAATCCCCAGCTCGACCCGATCGGCAAGATCCCCGAGTACAAATATTGCGCGGTCAAGGTCGGGCCGGCGCATGGGAAAGAGCCGCATGGGCCGGAGCCCAGTCTAAACGTGACGGCGCTTGGCCTCTAGCCGTACAATCAAGGATGGATGCGTCTGAACGTGTCGTTGGTGTATTGCTCGCCGGCGGCAGATCGAGCCGGATGGGCGGCGGCGACAAATGTTTGAAGCCGCTCGGCGGCAGCTCGATCCTCGCCCACATCATCGAGCGGTTGAAGCCTCAGGTCTCCGATATTGTCATCAATGCCAATGGCGAGGCTGCGCGCTTTGCGCATTTCGACCTTCCTGTCGTCGCTGATAGCGTGGCTGGCTTTGCCGGACCCCTTGCCGGCGTCCATGCGGGACTTGAATGGGCTAAGGTGAACCGTCCCGGCACCCGTTACATAGTCACCGTCGCCACCGATACGCCCTTCTTTCCCGCCGATCTCGTGCAGCGTTTTTTGGCTGAGTTGAAGAACCGCCTCGCGCTTCTGGTGGCGGCATCGGCGGAAGGCGTGCATCCGGTGATCGGGCTATGGCCCATCGCTCTTGCCCGCGATCTCGAAGGCTCCCTCGAACAGGGCATCCGCAAGGTCGGGGCCTTCACCAAGCGGCACGGCGCCGTCGAAGTCTTCTTCCCCCCGGTCAAGGTAGGCGAGCGGCTCATCGATCCTTTCTTCAACATCAACCGGCCCGACGAGCTCGAAGAGGCCGGCACCTTATTCGAGGAGCAACCTCGATGACCCCGCCGATCTTCGGCGTAGTCGGCTGGAAGAATTCGGGCAAGACCACGCTGATGGTGGCGCTGATCAGCGAGCTTACGCGGCGTAGCCATGCCGTTTCGGTCGTCAAGCATGCCCATGCCAAGTTCGAGATCGATCACCCGGGTCGCGACTCGTTCAAAATGCGCGAGGCGGGCGCTCGCCAGGTTGCTCTGTCCTCGCCCCGACGCTTTGCCCTGATGCGCGAGCTTGGCGATGCGCCGGAGCTGTCCTTCGAAGAAATCATCGCCTTTGCCGGTCCCTGCGATTTGATTCTGGTCGAAGGATTCAAGCGCGAGGCGTTTCCGAAGATCGAGATAAGGAGGGACGGCGCCGCATCAAGGGAGCCGCTCGTCGGCACATTTCCCCAGATCGTGGCGATTGCCTCCGATCGTCCGGCGCACGAGAAGGAAACGCTACCGGTGTTCAAGCTTGACGATATTGCCGGGATGGCCGACTTCATCGTGGCCCATCTCCAGCTCAGGCAGAAATGACGGCCAAGCTGATCGACGATTGCTTCGTTCTCGATAAGGACCGGCTGCCCCATCTCGAGGCGCTTGCCATCCTCAAGTCCCGCGTGCGCCCGGTCGTTGGCGTCGAGAAAGCGCCGCTGGCCGAGGCGGCCGGACGTTTTCTCGCCGAGGCACTCATATCGCCGCGCCCCATTCCCGCCCATGACAATGCCGCCGTTGATGGTTATGCCTTTGCACATTCCGCTTACGACCAGGAGAAAGGCGCGAGGCTCAGGATCGCAGGCCAAGCTTCTGCTGGTCATCCCCTCGACCGCGCTGCTGCGCTCGGCAGCGCCGTCCGCATTTTCACCGGTGCCGTCATGCCAATCGGCTTCGATACCGTGGCGATGCAGGAAGACGTGGGCATCGAGCAACGAGGCGAGGAGCACTGGGCTCTCATTCCACCGGGCCTGAAGTCAGGGGCCAATCGGAGACTCACAGGCGAGGACTCAAAGGCCGGTGCCGTGCTCGTGGAAGCCGGCACGAAGCTCCGCCCGCAAGAGGTGGCGACCGCCGCCGTAATCGGACTTGATCTCCTTTCCTGCTATTCGCCCCTCAAGGTCGCCATCGCCTCGACCGGAGACGAGATTCTGAGACCTGGCGAGGCCTTTGCGCCCGGCAAGGTCTTTGACGCCAATGCGGCAATGCTCGAGGGTCTCATCAGGGCGGCGGGGGCAGTACCCGTGGATTTGGGTGTCTTGCCGGACCAGGCAGAACTTGTGCGCGCGGCTCTGTTGGACGCAAGCCGCAAATACGACGCTGTCGTGATCTCGGGCGGCGCCAGCCAAGGCGCTGAGGATCATGTGGTACGTAGCATCGATGCGCTTGGCAGGCGCCACCTTTGGCAAATAGCCATCAAGCCTGGACGGCCGATGAGCTTCGGTCAGATCGGCGACTGTGTCGTGCTGGGTCTGCCTGGCAATCCTGTCGCGGTGTTCGTCTGCTTCTTGATCTATGTGCGGCCGGTGCTGACCAGGCTTGCGGGAGGGGCGTGGCCCGATCCGACCCGGTTTCCGCTGCCAGCTTCCTTCACCCAGAAGAAGAGAATGGGGCGGCGCGAGTTCTGGCGCGCAAGGCTGATGAGGGAGACGAGCGGGCGGCTCGCGGTTGCTAAATTCCCGCGAGACGGATCTGGACTCATCTCCTCACTTCGCGAAGCCGACGGCTTGATCGAGGTCTCCGAGGATGTGACCGAGGTCCAAGCCGGCGACCTTGTCGATTTCATCCCCTTCTCGGAGTTCGGCCTACCCTCGCGCTAGGCGTGTTGGGCGACCGCGGTAACATGCTTGCCCTTCACGCGGTGGGGATGGGTGAAGACTTCGAAGCCGTCCTTACGGGCGATCGCCACGAGTGTCATACCGCAATCATCGGCCATTCGTACCGCTAGTGCGGTCGGCGCTGACACGGCGGCGATGATCGGGGCGCCTATTGCCGCGGACTTCTGCACCATCTCAATCGAGACCCGGCTGGTCAGAACCACAAGTCCCTGCCTCGCCGTCGAGTTATCGCGGGCAAGAGCGCCGGCAAGCTTGTCCAGCGCGTTATGACGGCCAACGTCCTCGCGCACGGCCACGAGGCCGCGCTCAGGGTCCCAAAAGCCCGCGGCATGAACAGCCCTCGTCTCGTGATTGAGAACCTGCAACGGGAAGAGAGAATCCACCGCCGACATGATCTGATTTGGCGTGAACACGAGACCTTCGCCGACTGCTGGTGGTGGCCGCATCGCCTCAGCCAGACTCTCCACGCCGCAGAGTCCGCAGCCCGTGGGGCCAGCCATCTTGCGGCGCCGTCCTAAGAACTCGACAGCGTGCGGCGCCTTGAGCCAGACGCGCAGCTCGATGCCGACCTCCTCCTCGACGATGTCAATGCCCTCAATGGCCTCGATGGAGGAGATCACGCCTTCGGTGAGCGCGAAGCCTACGGCGAAGTCCTTGAGGTCCTGCGGCGTCGCCATCATCACGGCGTAGGACGCAGTGTTGAAGGTAAAGGCGACCGCCGTCTCTTCGGGAATGGCGCGATCGCCGTGGACCTCGCTGCCATCGCGCCAAATGGAGCGGCGAACGCGAACAACGGGACGAGCCAAGTGGTTGCTCTCCTTAGACATAGTCGGGAGGCTAGTTGTTCCTCCTTAAGCTTACAAGCATCCCGGGCCAACTCTGATTGGGCAATTCGGCCACGAATTCGCCAATTGTGACTGACAACATGGAAGGTTGCTTCTGGCACTTAGCGAACCAACTCGGTGGGCCGCTGT
>DASYIU010000259.1:0-2696 GCA_035997285.1 Methyloceanibacter sp.
AGGCCGTTTCAGGCGCGCTTTCGCAGCTCGGCTTCGCCACCATGATCGTCGGGCTTGGCCGCGGCCTCGCCGAGCTCGAGGATCTGCCCGGCGCCCGTCCGCTTCTCGTCTTCAACCTGGTCGATGCCATGGACGGCGACGGGAGGCTCGCACCCTTCGTCCCGGCACGGCTCGACGCACTCGGCCTTCCCTATACCGGCGCCGGCACCAGCGCCTGGCTCGAAACGCTCTCAAAGGTCGCAACCAAGCTCAGGCTTGCCCATGCCGGCTTGCCGACCCCCGGCTGGTCGGTGGATGGGACGGGGCTTGATCCTGACGCACGCGTCATCGTCAAGGCGGTGTGGGAGCACGGCTCGCTCGGCCTCGACGGGGCATCGGTGATGGGCGGCGCGGCGGCGTCCCAGGCCATCGCCGAGCGAAACCTGCGCTGGAAGACCGAGCATTTTGCGGAAAGCTTCATTGAGGGCCGCGAATTCAATCTTGCGCTCCTGGAAGGGCCGGGCGGCGTCAATGTGCTGCCGATCGCCGAGATCGTGTTCGAGGGCTTCGGCTCTGAGGTGGCCAGGATCGTCGGCTACGACGCCAAATGGACGCCCGACAGCGAGGCCTATATCGGCACGCCGCGCCGCTTCGGGCTGGAAGAGGACGAGCCCGAGCTTGCCTTGAGATTGGCGGGGCTCGCTCAGGCCTCCTGGGCCCTGTTCGGGCTCGGCTCCTATGCCCGCGTCGACTTTCGGGTCGATCCGGCGGGCGAGCCCTTCATCCTCGAGGTCAACGTCAATCCCTGTCTCAGCCCCGATGCGGGGTTCGCCGCGGCGGCCCAAGCAGCCGGGCTCTCTTATGCTGACATGATCAGGCAAATCGTCGAGGGCTCGCTTGGAGCCTTGCAAGCCAGCGCCTGACATGCTTCGCATGTGACCATGCTCCGCATCCGCAAAGTGGCAGACGCCACGACGGCGGTGAACCGCTCGGCAATCGAGGCTGCGCAGAGCATCATGCGCGAGCAGTTCCCGCTGATGCCGGACTACGACATCGCCAAGCTGCCGGAGCAGCTCGCCAACCCGCTCAAACATCGCTTCGTCTCGCGTCTCTTTGTGGCCGAGAATGCGCGCGACCAGACGCTCGGGCTGGCGCTGCTGCTGCACGCGCCGGATATTGGCTTCTCCTATCTGGAGCTCATCTCGACGGCGCTTGGCCGCACCGGGAGAGGCATTGGTGCGACCTTGTATGAGCGGGTGCGCGAGGAGGCGCGCGCGCTCGGCACCCAGATCTATTTCGAAAGCCTACCGGACGATCCGGCGCTCAGCACCAATCCCGAGATCCGCGCAAACAACGCGAACCGTCTCAAATTCTACGAGCGCTATGGCGCGCGGCCGATCGTCAATACCGCTTACGAAACGCCAGTGACGCCCGGGACCACCGATCCCCCCTATCTCCTGCTCGACCCGCTGGGCGCAAACGATTTGCCGAGCCGCGACAAGGTGAGGAAGGTGGTGCGCGCCATCCTGGAGCGAAAATACGGATCGCCCGCCGACTATGTGCAGATGGTCGTGGACTCCATCAAGGACGACCCGATCAAATTGCGCGAGCCTCGCTATACGCGGCGAATTGCGGCGCAGAAGGGCGTGGTGCGGGAAAGTTCCGATCCCGGCATCCCGCTCGTGCTCAATGACGACCATACCATCCACCATGTGCAGGAGCGGGGCTATGTCGAGGCGCCGGTCCGCATCCGCTCGATCATGGCCGAGCTCGACGCTTCGGGCCTGTTTCAGAAGGTGCCGGCCAAGCGCTACTCGGATCGCCATATCCGCGCCGTGCATGACGGGCGCCTGGTCGACTACATCCGCAAGGCCTGCCTGATGGCCGGCCCGAAGAAATCGATCTACCCGTATGTCTTCCCGACGCGGAACCCGGCGCGGGCGCCCAAGGACGAGACGGTGCTCGCCGGCTATTACTGCATCGATACCTTCACGCCGCTCAATCAGAACGCCTATCTCGCCGCCCGCTCAGCGGTCGACTGCGCGCTGACCGCTGCCGAGAGGGTGCTGGAAGGCGCCAATCTCGCTTACGCTCTGGTGCGGCCTCCCGGCCACCACGCCGAGACGCGCACCTTCGGCGGCTTCTGTTATTTCAACAACGGCGCCGTCGCCACGAATTTGCTGTCGCGCTATGGCCGCGTCGCCATCCTCGACATCGACTATCACCACGGCAACGGCCAGCAGGAGATCTTCTATAACCGGGCGGACGTGCTTACCGTCTCGATCCACGGCCATCCGAGCTTTGCCTATCCCTATTTCTCCGGCTTCCGCGACGAGACTGGGACGGGACCGGGTGCGGGGTACAATCTCAACATCCCGCTGCCGGAGCACATCACCACCGAGCAGCACCGCAACGCGGTCGCTGAGGGCTTGCGGCGTATCAGACGTTTCGCGCCGGCCTTCCTCGTGGTGTGCGCAGGCTTCGATACCGCGCGCGGCGATCCCACCGGAACGTGGCCGAACCGGGCACGCGACTTCGACCAGCTCGGCCGCATGATCGGCGAGCAGGGCTACTCGACCCTGGTGGTGCAAGAGGGCGGTTACCGCGTGCGCACGCTCGGCGCCAATGTGCGGAGCTTCTTCAACGGGCTTGCCACCGGGCGCTCGTCGGCGCGGCAGGTGGCGCCGGCGCTGGCCCGCAGCGCGGCGGCGAGGACC
>DASYIU010000260.1:0-5803 GCA_035997285.1 Methyloceanibacter sp.
GAGAAGGCCCACATCTACGAGTTCGGGCATTAGCCTCCGAAAGTCGCAGCGCTCAGCACCCTGGCCGGAAGGGTAAGGCGGCGCGAGAGATCAGCACCGAGAATTGCTGGCACCAGATGGCGACGCCATCCGGGGTTCAATACCGGTTGTAATCTCTGAAGCGCCTTCGCACTCCGGTTTGAGTAATTGAATTAGGACTGGTGCAGCCCCGCCGACTTTGTACATTGGCTCCTCTTGAGGAGACTAGCGATGGACGCCACCACGATCCGCACAACCTGTCCTCGGGATTGCTACGACGCGTGTGGAATCGTGGTGAAGACGTCGGCAAACGGCACGATCAACGTGGTGGGCGATCCTGAACACAGCATCAGCCGCGGAGCGTTATGCGGCAAATGTTCGATTGGCTATAATGGGGCCTGGCGCGATCCCGGCGTGCGTCTGACGCGCCCCTTGAAGCGCGCTGGGCCGAAAGGCACGGGCCGTTTCGAGCCGGCAAGCTGGGACGATGCGCTCGGCGACATCGCAAATCGTCTCAACACGATCCGCGGCCGCGATGGCGCCGCGGCTATTTTGCAGACCCATTACACGGGAACATGCTCGCTGATCGCCGGCACCTGTCCCTTGCGGTTCTTCAATAGCATCGGCGCGACCGAGGTCGACCCTGATACGGTGTGCAACAAGGCAGGGCACGTGGCACTGCAGCTGATGTACGGAGAATCGACGCGCGGCTTCGACCCGCGCACCATCAACGGCTCGAAATGCGTGATGATCTGGGGCGCCAATCCATCGACGTCGGCGCCGCATGTGCACCAATATTGGCTCTCCGAGACGGCCGTGCCCAAGATCGTCGTCGATCCTATTCGCCATGAGACGGCGGCGGCGGCCGATATCCATTTGCAGCTCTACCCGGGGACCGACGGCGCGCTCGCGTTCGCTATGTTGCATGCCATATGCGCGGCAGGCCAAATCGATCGGACCTTCCTGGCCGCGCGCTCACGCGGCTGGGAGGAGATCGAATGTCAATTGGATGGGTGCACCCCGGCGTGGGGTGAAGCAACGACCGGTGTGCCGGCGCGCCTCATTGAAGAGGCCGCACTCTTGTACGCAGCAGGACCTTCGTTGCTGTGGATGGGGCAGGGTTTCCAGCGCCAATCGTTCGGCGGCAATGCCATGCGCGCAGTCGGCCTCTTGCCCGCAGCCACCGGAAACATCGGCAGATACGGGGCCGGCTTTCTTTATCTCAACGGCTGGGACACGCGTGGCGTCGATGCGGGCTATCTGACGGCCGCACACCTCAAACCAAACTCGGCGCGGGCGATCAGCCATATGGATCTTGCCAGCCGGCTCGAGGCGCCTGAGACCAAAGCGATTATCACCTGGAACAACAACATCGCCGTTTCGAGCCCCGAGCAGCGACGCCTGCGGCGAGCCCTCGAGCGCGAAGACCTGCTGCAAGTCACGCTCGATCTGTTCCAGACCGATACCGCCAATTACGCCGACTATGTGCTTCCGGCTGCGAGCTTCCTCGAATTCGATGACGTGGTCATGTCGTATTTCAACGCCAGCATCTCGGCGCAGGTGAAGGCGGTGCCACCTCTCGGGGAGGCGCTGCCTAACCAGGAAATCTTCAGACGTCTCGCGACGGCCATGGGATTGACTGATCCGGAACTGTTCGAGACGGACGCCGACATGATCGGCACGCTCCTCGAACAGGCAAAGCCGGGTCTGACATTCGATACGCTGGCGAAAGCCGGGACGATCCATTTTCCGGCCGAACCGGTCGTGCAATTCGAGCACCACGACTATCGAACACCGTCAGGTAAAATCGAGCTGGCTGGCAGTGCCTTCATCGACGCGGGATTACCGCGTGCACCGTTCGCCTCAGCCGAGGCGCGGCCCGTGGGCGGAGAGCTGCGCCTGCTCTCCCCGGCGTCGAAATGGCTCATGAACAGCAGCTTTGGCAACGACCCAAAGATTCTGAAGCAACTTGGAGAGGATGAGGCGTTCGTGCATCCCGATGAAGCGCAGTCGCGAGGGATTGCGAACGGTGCACGCGTAACCATCGAAAATCCAACTGGCGCGATCACGCTACGGCTCTCCATTTCGGCCGATGTGCCGAGGGGCGTCATACTGACTCACAAGAGCCGTTGGACGGCAAACGGCAGCAAGGGCAACGTTAACGCACTCAATCCAGGCAGCAAGGCGGATCTCGCGGAGAGCTGCGCGGTTCACAGCATCAACGTGTCGGTTGTCCTTGCCTGAATACAAGCAATAGTCCCTCCGGTCCCATTGCTGTTGGGACCCACCAAAATCGAGAGCACGGTGCGTTACCTCGGCATCGAATCAGACGATGCACTCGCCTTGAGTCCACGGCCTAATGCAGGCGGAGCTCGCCGCGCACGAAGCTGAACTCGGCAGGGGCGATCAGCCGGCGATGGGCCACGCGCACGCGATAGAGCGCCCCGTCGAGATTGCTCGCCCAGAAATCCAAAAAATCGGTGAGCTTGGGGAAGCGCGGCGCGAGGTCGTAGTCCTGCCAGATATAGCTCTGCAACAGCTTCGGATGATCGGGGAAGCGGTAGAGGATCTCGGCCGTGGTGAGCGAGAATCCCTCGATCTGACGGAGGAATGCGTTGTCCATGGTCCGGACCCCGGCTCGTCGGTCTTTTTCGATTCTTTAAGTGTTAACCGAGGAGCTTGTTCGCCGCAAGAGAAATTACCGAATTGAATCAGCGCCTTGGCAGCAAGCGTGAAGAATTGCTAACGGCCTTGGCACTCCCCCCTTGTAAGTGCTAAAGCACGAATCTACATATCGGGCGGGAGCGTCCATCACCGGACGTGCCCTCCCATTAAAATTGCCCGGAGGAGATGCAGAGATGAAGTTTCGTCCATTGCATGATCGCGTTGTCGTGCGCCGCATTGAGGAGGACGACAGGACCAGGGGCGGGATCATCATTCCCGATACCGCCAAGGAGAAGCCGCAACAGGGCGAAATCGTCGCCGTAGGCCCTGGCGCACCCGATGAGAAAGGGCACGTTCAGCCGCTCGACGTGAAGGCCGGCGACAGGGTGCTGTTCGGCAAATGGTCGGGCACCGAGGTCAAGCTCGACGGCGAGGAGCTCTTGATCATGAAGGAGAGCGACATTCTCGGCGTGCTCGAAGGCGTCGCCGTCAAGAAGAAGAAGGCCGCCTAACCAAACGAACTTCCTCATCCTGAGGAGCGTCCATAGGGCGCGTCTCGAAGGATGAGGCCCCACCGATTTTGATCTTGTCCTTCGAGACGCGAGCCTCGCTCGCTCCTCAGGACGAGGTGAGATGAACGGAGCAAAATACAATGTCTGCCAAGGAAGTGAAATTTGGACAGGACGCCCGTGAGCGTATGCTGCACGGCGTCGATATCTTGGCCAATGCGGTCAAGGTGACGCTGGGGCCCAAGGGCCGCAACGTCGTGCTTGAGAAGTCCTTCGGCGCGCCCCGCATCACTAAGGACGGGGTGACGGTCGCCAAGGAGATCGAGCTCGAGGACAAGTTCGAGAACATGGGCGCGCAGATGGTGCGCGAGGTCGCCTCGAAGACCTCCGACACTGCCGGCGACGGCACCACCACCGCGACGTTGCTCGCCCAGGCGATCGTCAAGGAAGGCGCGAAATCGGTTGCTGCCGGCTCCAACCCCATGGACCTGAAGCGCGGCGTCGATCTCGCCGTCGGCAAAGTCATCGCCGAGCTGAAGGCCAAGGCCAAGAAGGTCACCTCGAGCGAAGAGATCGCCCAGGTCGGCACCATCTCCGCCAACGGCGACCACGAGATCGGCCGCATCATCGCCGAGGCCATGCAGAAGGTCGGCAATGACGGCGTGATCACCGTGGAGGAGGCCAAGTCCTTCGACACCGAGCTCGAAGTGGTCGAGGGCATGCAGTTCGACCGCGGCTACATCTCTCCCTATTTCATTACCGACGCCGACAAGATGCGCGTCGATCTCGAAAGCCCTTACATCCTCATCAACGAGAAGAAGCTCTCCAACCTGCAGTCGGTCCTGCCGCTGCTCGAGGCGGTGGTCCAGTCGGGCAAGCCGCTTCTCGTCATCGCCGAGGACGTCGAGGGCGAGGCGCTCGCCACGCTCGTCGTCAACAAGCTGCGCGGCGGCCTCAAGGTCGCCGCCGTCAAGGCCCCTGGCTTCGGCGACCGCCGCAAGGCCATGCTGCAGGACATCGCAGTGCTCACCGGCGGCCAGGTGATCTCCGAGGACCTCGGAATCAAGCTCGAGAACGTCACCCTCGATATGCTCGGCCGCGCCAAGAAGGTGGTCATCACCAAAGACGACACCACCATCGTCGACGGCGCCGGCAAGAAGACCGACATCGTGGCGCGCGTCGCCCAGATCAAGCAGCAGATCGAGGACACCACCTCGGACTACGACAAGGAAAAGCTGCAGGAGCGGCTTGCCAAGCTTTCCGGCGGCGTCGCCGTGATCAAGGTCGGCGGCGTGACCGAGATGGAGGTGAAGGAGAAGAAGGACCGCGTCGACGATGCCTTGAACGCGACTCGCGCGGCCGTCGAGGAAGGCATCCTGCCCGGCGGTGGTGTGGCACTCCTCCGCAGCCTGAAGGGACTCGAGACGCTCAAAGCCGCCAATGACGACCAGCAGATCGGCATCAACATCGTGCGCCGCGCGCTGCAGGCTCCGGCGCGGCAGATCGCCGAGAACGCCGGCGAAGACGGCGCCGTGGTCGTGGGCAAGATCCTCGACAGGGCTGACTATGCCTTCGGCTACAACGCCCAGAGCGGCGAATACGGCAATCTCGTCAAGCAGGGCGTGATCGACCCCGCCAAGGTCGTGCGCACGGCGCTGCAGGATGCGGCCTCCGTCGCCAGCCTCCTCATCACCACCGAGGCCATGGTGGCCGAGAAGCCGAAGAAGCAAGGGTCAGCTCCCGCCATGCCTGGCGGCGGCATGGGCGGAATGGACTTCTAAGAGAAGTCCATTCGCCCAAGCGTCCTTAAATGCCGAAGTCGGGCCTGCCCGACTTGGGTGGCGGAATAGATTTCTAAGTACAGTTGCGTAAGCGTCTGTAACGATTCGCGTAAATCGAGCCGCGCCTTCGGGCGCGGCTCTTTGTTTTTTGGCGAGAGCAATCAACTCGCTCCTGGTCATGGCCGGGCTTGTGCCGGGCATCCACGTCTTCAAAAGAAAAATTCGTGGATGCCCGGCACAAGGCCGGGCATGACAAGGAGAATCTTCTTGAGTGAAGCGGGCCCATAGGCACTCTGGGCGAGATGGCGCGCAAGCAGAAGGATCAGCAGACCGCATCAGGACGCATTCGCGTCGGCATCGGCGGCTGGACCTACCGGCCGTGGCGTGGGGCGTTCTATCCCAAGGGCCTGAAGCAGGCTGACGAGCTCGGCTACGCGGCGAGCCATCTGACCTCCATCGAGATCAACGCCACGCACTACCGGCTGCAGAGCCCGGCGAGCTTCCGCAAATGGGCCGCGGCCACACCTGACGGTTTCATCTTCTCCGTCAAAGGCCCGCGGCTTGTCACCCAGCAGAAGGTGCTCGCCGAGACCGGCGCCTTCATCAGCCGCTTCTTCGACTCAGGCGTGATCGAGCTCGGCGACAAGCTCGGGCCCGTGCTCTGGCAATTCCCGCCGTTCAAGCGCTTCGACCAAGCCGACTTCGGCAAATTCCTTGAGCACCTCCCGCGCGAGCTCGACGGGCGGAAGCTCAACCACGTCGTCGAGGCACGGCACGCAAGCTTCCGCACTCCGGAGTTCATCAAGCTGCTGCGCAGCTTCGGCGTGACGG
>DASYIU010000261.1:0-5644 GCA_035997285.1 Methyloceanibacter sp.
TTTTGATGGATGTCGGTAATATGTGGATGAATCCAACAGGAGGACCGGAGAGATGAGGAGCCGAAGCAAAAGATTGGGCGTACTCGGCGCAATCGTCGCGCTGGCGTTGGGTGCGAGTGCGGCAGCTTGCATCGCGGCGGACGTGACGCCGGCCGACTTGGTCGACGCGTTGAACGGTGTCTTCGGCAAGCATGCCGGCGATCGCGCCGCCCACACCAAGGGCATTTGCCTGACCGGCAACTTCACGCCATCTGCCGATGCGCCAAAGCTGTCGAAGGCGCCGCACTTCGCCAAGCCCGTGCCCATCATCGCCCGCTTCTCCTTGGGCGGTGGCAATCCGAGTGCGCCAGACAACGCGCAGGACAATGTTCGTGGCCTCGCCGTCCGCTTCGATCTCGGCAATGGTGCCAATACCGACATCGTGACCATCTCGGCGCCCATGTTTTTCGTGAAAACGCCGGAGCTGTTCGTCGAGTTCTTGAAGACCGTCGGGACCGGCGATCAAGAAAAGATCAAAGCGTTCTTCGCGGCCCATCCGGAATCGACGCTGCAGAACGCCTGGCTCACCTCGCACCCGGTGCCGGCGAGCTATGCGGGGGTGGGCTATTGGGGCGTGCATGCCTTCACCTTCACCAACGCGGCCGGCGAAGCGCAGGTCGTCAAATATAAGCTCATCCCGGAAGCGGGCGATCTCGGACTGTCACCCGAGGAGGCCCAGGCCAAAGGGCCCGACTTCTATGCCGGCGAACTCAAGGACCGGTTGGCCAAAGGGCCGGTCGCATTCGACCTCACGGCGATCCTGGGCCAAAAGGGCGATCCCACCAGCGATCCAACGCAAAGATGGAGCGATGAGGACAATCGGCCCACGGTGCCACTCGGCAAGATAATCATCGAAGCCATTGCACCGGATGCCACGTGCAATGCCTTCAGCTTCCTACCGGGCAATGTGGTGGACGGCATCGCCGGGCCGACCGACGATCCGGTCTTCGCCGCGCGGTCGCCGGCCTATACGGTGTCGTTGATCAAGCGGCTGCAAACGGCGAAATAGTCGCATGGCGAAGGCCACGACCTCGTAGCCAGCTGGCAGGCGGAACGCGGTTAGGCTTCGCGGGCCTCGTCGCGGGCGTCAGCGCCGGTAGGCGGCGAGGAATGTCCGAACCGCCGCGGTTACGACATGCTCAATCCGAGCATCGCTCGGCCGCCCCGCCGCGTTCACCGCGCCGCACCCATAGCAAGGGCGGTCCTTCGATGACAGCTGCCGCCACCCAGATCGCCGGGCGCCCCGCCATTCCTCTGTCGCTACCTGCGGATCACATCGAGCCGCGCCGCCTGTTCGCCTTCCTCTCGATGGTATTCGGGATGTTTATGGCGATCCTCGACATCCAGATCGTTTCGGCCTCCTTGACCGAGATCCAGGCGGGGCTTGCCGCCAGCTCTAACGAGATCACTTGGGTGCAGACCGCCTATCTCATCGCCGAAGTGATCATGATTCCGCTCTCCATCTGTCGCGCGCGCTCGGCACGTGGATCCTGTTTGCCGCGTCGGCGTCAGGCTTCGCCGCCGCCAGCTTGATGTGCGGGCTCTCGACCTCGATCAACGAGATGATCGTGTGGCGAGCGATCCAGGGCTTCATCGGCGGCGGAATGATCCCGACCGTGTTTGCTTCCGCCCATATTATCTTTCCGCGCAGCCGCATGGGCCTCATCAATCCCTTGATCGGTCTCATCGCCACGCTGGCGCCGACCATCGGCCCCACGGTCGGCGGCTACCTGACCGACACGCTCTCCTGGCACTGGCTGTTCTTCATCAATGTCGTGCCGGGGATCGCCGTGACCATCGCCACGCTCACCTTGATCGATTTCGACCAGCCCGATCTCAAGCTCTTGGACCAGTTCGATTGGTGGGGCCTGCTGTTCATGGCGGGCTTTCTCGGCGGGCTCGAATATGTGCTCGAGGAAGGTCCTCGCAACGACTGGTTCGGCGACGATAGCGTGCTGCTGCTGGCTTGGATCTCGGGGCTTTCGGCGGTCGCTTTCTTCGCCCGCGTGCTGATGGCAAAAGCGCCAATCGTCGAGCTGCGGGCCTTCCGGGACCGCAACTTTGCGCTCGGCTCGCTGTTCTCCTTCACGCTTGGCATCGGTCTCTACGGCCTGACTTATCTCTATCCCTCTATCTCGCTGAGATCCGTGGCTATGACGCAAGGATGATAGGCGAGACCGTGTTCGTCTCTGGCCTTGCCATGTTTCTCACGGCGCCGATTGCCGGGCGCCTGACGACCAAGGTCGACCCTCGCTTCATGCTGGCCGCGGGCTTCTTGAGCTTCGCCGTTGGCAGCTGGTTGATGACCTACATCACCAGCGATTGGGATTTCTGGGAGCTGGTCTGGCCGCAGATCTTCCGTGGCGCGGGCTCATGGCGGCGATCAACAACGTGGCGCTCGGGACCTTGCCCCCCGATCGGCTGAAACGCCTCGGGCCTCTACAACCTCACCCGCAATCTCGGCGGCGCGTTCGGGCTGGCCCGCCTCACCACCATTCTCAACGACCGCATCGACCTGCACTTGGCACGCATGCATGAGAGGCTCACGTTCGCCTCGCGCCCGGCAATCGAGGCGCTGAACAATTTCGCGGCGAATCTGCATAGCTATGGCAGCGACGCTCAGGCCATGGCATTGAAGCAGCTCATGGAGCTCACGCATCGCCAAGGCGTGGTCATGGCCTTCGCCGACGTGTTCTTTCTGCTGACGCTGCTGTTCGTGGCCCTCGCGGCACTGGCAATCGTCGTCAAGCGACCTGCCGCTGCCTAGCCGCCAGTTCTAAGACATTTTCCAACCTGCGCCGTCACCGCAAAGCTTGACACCGGGCGGGCTCAGCAGCTATCCCCTAGACCGGTTAGCACTCGTATTCCTTGAGTGCCAACGTGGTTCAATCCCTCATCTTCCGTTAAGCGGCGGCCAAGTCCGTCCAACGGCTTTTTCGGAGCTGAAACGCAATGAAATTTCGTCCCCTGCATGATCGCGTCGTGGTCAAACGGCTCGAGGAGGAGCAGAAGACCAAAGGTGGCATCATCATTCCCGACACGGCGGCGGAGAAGCCGCAGACCGGTAAGGTCATCGCGGCCGGTCCTGGCGCCCGCGGCGAAGACGGCAAGCTCCAGCCCATGGGAGTGAAGGCCGGCGACAAGGTGCTGTTCGGCAAATGGTCCGGCACCGAGGTCAAGATCGACGGCGATGAGCTCCTCATCATGAAGGAGTCCGACATCATGGGGATCCTCGGCTAACGGCCGTTCCCCGGACCCAGAGTCAAGCCTCACCCTTCGAGACGTGCGCTGAAGCGCGCTTCTCACGGTGAGGCGTAGAAGTTCAAGAAGGAGCAAGTTCCAATGGCAGCTAAAGATGTTAGATTCTCAGCCGACGCACGCGAGCGGATGATGCGCGGCGTCGATATCCTCGCCAACGCCGTCAAGATCACCCTTGGGCCCAAGGGCCGCAACGTGATCCTCGAGAAGTCGTTCGGCGCGCCGCGCTCAACCAAGGACGGCGTGACCGTGGCCAAGGAGATCGAGCTCGAAGACAAGTTCGAGAACATGGGCGCGCAGATGCTGCGCGAGGTCGCCTCCAAGACCAACGACACCGCCGGCGACGGCACCACGACGGCGACGGTGCTCGCCCAGTCGATCGTGCGCGAAGGGCTGAAGGCGGTGGCCGCCGGCATGAACCCGATGGATCTGAAGCGCGGCATCGACAAGGCCGTGATCGACGTGGTCGAGGACATCAAGAAGCGCTCGAAGAAGGTGAGCGGTTCGGCGGAGATCGCGCAAGTCGGCACCATCTCGGCCAATGGCGAGAAGGCGATCGGCGACATGATCGCCAAGGCCATGCAGAAGGTCGGCAACGAGGGCGTGATCACCGTGGAGGAGGCCAAGAGCCTCGACAGCGAGCTCGAAGTGGTCGAGGGCATGCAGTTCGACCGCGGCTATATCTCTCCCTACTTCATCACCAATGCCGAGAAGATGGTCGCCGATCTCGAGAGCCCCTACATTCTGATCTACGAGAAGAAGCTCTCCGGCCTCCAGTCGCTACTGCCGCTGCTTGAGGCGGTTGTGCAGTCGGGCCGCCCGCTGCTCGTCATCGCCGAGGACGTCGAGGGCGAGGCGCTTGCCACCCTCGTCGTCAACAAGCTCCGCGGCGGATTGAAGGTGGCTGCCGTCAAGGCGCCGGGCTTCGGCGATCGCCGCAAGGCCATGCTGCAGGACATCGCGGTGCTGACCGGCGGCGAGCTGATTTCCGAGGATCTCGGCATCAAGCTCGAGAACGTAACCGTCGCCATGCTCGGCAAGGCCAAGAAGGTGGCAATCACCAAGGATGACACCACCATCGTCAGCGGCGCGGGCAAGAAGGCCGACATCGAGGCCCGCATCGGCCAGATCAAGCAGCAGATCGAAGACACCACCTCCGACTACGACAAGGAGAAGCTGCAGGAGCGGCTTGCCAAGCTCGCCGGCGGCGTTGCCGTGATCAAGGTTGGCGGCGCTACCGAGGTCGAGGTGAAGGAGAAGAAGGATCGCGTCGACGATGCGTTGAATGCGACGCGCGCGGCCGTCGAGGAAGGCATCGTGCCAGGCGGTGGCGTGGCGCTGCTGTGGGCCTCGAAGTCGCTCAAGACCAAGGGCGACAATGAGGACCAGGAGGCCGGCATCAATATCGTGCGGCGGGCCTTGCAGGCGCCCATCCGGCAGATCGCCGAGAATGCGGGTGTCGAGGGCTCGATCGTGGTCGGTAAGGTGCTCGACCAGAAATCCGCCTCGTACGGCTATGACGCGCAGAACAACGAATATGTCGACCTGATCCAGAAAGGCATCATCGACCCCGCCAAGGTCGTGCGCACGGCGCTGCAGGATGCGGCCTCCGTGGCCGGTCTCCTCGTCACCACCGAGGCGGGCGTGGCCGAGGCGCCGAAGAAGAAGGACGACGGCCATGCTCATATGCCCGGGGGCGGCATGGGCGGCATGGACATGATGTAAGCCGTTTGGCTTCACTGCACGGCGAAAGCGGCTAGAGTTAAGCGAGGGGGCGGCCATTGGCCGCCCCTTTTTGCCGTATTGCCGGTCCCCCGTTTCCCTTAAGCCTTACAGAATCGTAATTTACCAGGGCCTTCGTTTTGGCTCTATCGTCCCCCCAAAAGGGGATGCCCCTTGCATTTGCCTCGAGCTTGTCCTTGGAGCCGTCGGCTATGGCGAATTTCCGCACTTCGGCCAAAGATTTCACGCACATCGCGGTCCCCTATTTCCGCGGGGACGACCGATGGGCCGGCCGGGTGCTGCTCATCACCGTGATCGGGCTGCAGCTGTTCCAGGTCTGGCTCAATGTCAAGTTCAACACCTGGTACAACACCTTCTACAACGCTCTGCAGACCAAGGACTGGGACACTTTCATTTGGCAGCTCGGCGTGTTCAGCATCCTGGCCGCCGCCTTCATCGTGACTGCCGTCTACCAGATCTATCTCCAGCAATGGCTGCAAATCAGGTGGCGACGCTGGCTCACCGGGCGCTATCTCGGGCGCTGGCTCGGCCAAGGCACCCATTACCGCATGCGGCTCAAGGGCGATCAGGCCGACAATCCCGACCAGCGTATCGCCGACGACAT
>DASYIU010000262.1:0-4753 GCA_035997285.1 Methyloceanibacter sp.
TCGAGGCGCTGAGCGAGGAGCCCGTCGACCTGGCGATCCTCGACATCAAGATGCCCCGCATGGACGGGATGGAGCTGTTGCGCCGTCTCCGCCAGCGCAGCGAGCTGCCGGTGATCTTCCTCACCTCCAAGGACGAGGAGATCGACGAGCTGTTCGGGCTCAAAATGGGCGCCGACGACTTCATCCGCAAACCCTTCCCGCAGCGGCTCCTGGTCGAGCGCGTCAAGGCAGTGCTGCGGCGGGTCTCTCCCAAGGATCCTGCCACCACCAAGGAAATCGATGCCAAGGCGCTCGAACGCGGACAGCTGCGCATGGACCCCGAGCGCCACACCTGCGTCTGGGACGACCGCCCGGTCACCCTCACCGTCACCGAATTCCTGATCCTGCAATCGCTCGCGGCTCGGCCCGGCGTGGTGAAAAGCCGCGACGCGCTCATGGACGCGGCCTATGATGATCAGGTCTATGTCGACGACCGCACCATCGACAGCCACATCAAGCGCTTACGCAAGAAGTTCAAGGCGGTCGATACGAGCTTCGACGTGATCGAGACGCTCTATGGCGTTGGCTACCGATTCAAAGAGTAACGGGTTACGTCGATGACCGCCGAGGCCGACAGGTCCTGGCAACAGGCTGAGGGCGCGACGGCGGGCCGGCGCGTCCGCCGCGTCTTGCGAGCCGTCCGCGACCGCGCCTTCAGGGGCGTCGGCTGGCTCGCTGAGCACCTCCCCTTCAGGCACGGTTTCTCGAGCCTCACCCGCCGCATCGTCGTGCTCAACCTGATCGGGCTGGCGATCCTCGTCTCCGGTATTCTCTATCTCAACCAGTTCCGCGCCGGGCTGATCGACGCCAAGGTGCAGAGTCTCGCGACCCAGGGCGAGATCATCGCCCGCGCCATTGCCGCTTCCGCAGGCATCGACACCAACGAGGTGCAGCTCGATCCGGAAAAGCTGCTCGAGACCGAGCAGGGCCAAGCCGGCGATGACGACGACGCGCTTTCCAACTCGCTCGAATTCACCATCGATCCCGAGCGCGCGGCCCCCATCCTGCGCCCGTTGGTGAAGCCCACCGGTAGCCGCGCCCGCATCTATAATCGCGACGGCGCGCTCATCCTTGATTCCGACACCTTCTACTCGCGCGGCGAGGTGCTGCGTTACGACCTGCCGCCCCCCGACGCCGAGAAGACCGATGCGCTGACCCGGTTCTGGCAGGCGGTGAAGACGCGGATGCGGCAATACGACCTGCCGCTCTATACCGAGATCGGCGGCGCCAACGGCAAGGCCTATCCGGAGGTGGCCACCGCTTTGACCGGGACCTCGGTGCCAATCGTCAGGATCAACGACAAGGGCGAGCTCGTGGTCTCGGTGGCGGTGCCGATCCAGCGCATGCGCGCCGTGCTCGGCGTGCTCCTCCTGTCGACGCGAGGCGGCGACATCGACAATATCGTGGCGGCAGAGCGCTGGGGCATCGTGCGGGTGTCGCTGTTCGCCGCCGCGGTCACCATCGTGCTCTCGGTGATCCTCGCCAACACCATTGCCGGCCCCGTGCAGAAGCTCTCGGCAGCGGCCGAAAGCGTGCGCCACAGCGTCAGGGCCCGCGCCGAGATCCCCGACTTCACCGACCGCTCCGACGAGATCGGCCACCTTTCAGGCGCGCTCCGCGACATGACGAAGGCACTCTACCGGCGCATCGATGCCATCGAGAGCTTCGCCGCCGACGTGGCGCATGAGCTCAAGAACCCGCTCACCTCGTTGCGCAGCGCGACCGAGACCCTGCCGCTCGCCAAGACCGATGAATCCAAAGAGCGGCTCATGGACATCATCCAGCACGACGTGAGGCGGCTCGACCGGCTGATCAGCGACATTTCCGACGCCTCCCGCCTCGATGCCGAGCTCGCCCGCGAGGACGCCAACCCGGTGGACATGGCGGAGCTGTTGCGCACCACGGTGTCGCTGTTCAACGACATCCACCGCGACGACACGCTCGAGGTCGTGCTCGACATCGCCTACGCGCCGGGCGCCCGCCCCTACCGGGTCATCGGCCATGACAGCCGCCTGAGCCAGGTCATCGTCAACCTGCTCGACAACGCAATCTCGTTCTCGCCGCCAGGCGGCCGCGTCGCCGTCATCACACGGAGAATCGGGCCCGAGATCCAGATCACCATCGAGGACGAAGGGCCTGGCATTCCCGAGGAAAATCTCGAGCGCATCTTCGAGCGCTTCTACACCGACCGCCCGCAAGAGAATTTCGGCCAGAATTCCGGGCTTGGCCTCAACATCTCGCGCCAGATCGCGGTCGCTCACGGGGGCCGCCTATGGGCCGAGAACCGGCCGGCAGCCGGAATGGGTCGCGGCAAAGGGGACGGTGGGGACCGCAACAGTGGCGGCGCGCGGTTCGTCATCCGGCTGCCCGCAGCCTGACTCCCCGGACATGAGAGGTAGGCTTGAGAGAGGCGCGCGAGCTCGTCCATGGCACCTGCGTGGCGCTCGGGCGACGGGCGGCTCTATTGCGCGGAAGCTCGGGCACCGGAAAGTCCGACCTTGCGCTCAGATTCATGGCGCTGGCAGGCGAAGGGGCGCTTCGTCCGCTTCTCGTCGCCGACGATCAGGTCTGGATCGAGGCACGCTCGGATGGGTCGCTCATGGCTTCGGCGCCGGAGATGCTCGCCGGCAAGATCGAGGTCAGGGGACTGGGAATCATGGAAGTGCCGTTTATTGCCGAAGCGCCGCTTAAGCTCGTTTGCGATCTGGTGGGCGCCGATGACATGCCACGGATGCCGCCTGAGCCATGGGAACGGACAGTGATCACGGGCATTCCCGTGCCGGTGCTGAAGCTCGCTCCAGCTGAGCTTTCGGCGCCCTTGAAACTCAAAATGGCGCTTTTATTGGCAGCGCCGGATCAGCCCATTTGAGGTGCTAGAGCTTCGGACTTGCGCATGGCACCTCTCGTGACAAAGATAGCGGCCTTTGGCCGGGCGGACATTACCCAAGGGGCAACATGATCGGCGTCGTCATCGTCACTCATGGCAGGCTCGCGCACGAGTTTCGTGCCGCGCTCGAGCACGTGGTCGGACCGCAGGAGCAGATCGAGACCATCTCGATCGGACCCGACGACGATCTCGACGTGCGGCGGAGCGACATGTTGACGGCCCTCGCCCGTGTCGATACCGGCAACGGCGTGGTCGTGCTCACCGACATGTTCGGCGGCACGCCGTCGAACCTCGCCATCTCGGCCATGGAGCGGTCGAATGTCGAGGTGATCGCCGGCGTCAATCTGCCGATGCTGGTGAAGCTCGCCAGCGTGCGCGGTGAGTGCGGGCTCGAAGAAGCGACCACCCAGGCGCAGGACGCCGGACGCAAATATATCAGTGTGGCAAGTCAGATCCTCGCCGCGAACTAGCCCACTTGGTGGGTTTTCTGTTTTGATGTGGACGCTATGATCGGGCAATGGACCAGGTGAGCCGGCGGGGCGAAAGCGAGCAGGAGCCTGCGAGCGGCCTCTTCTTCGCCGAGGTGGTGATCCCCAACAAGAAGGGCCTACATGCGCGGGCCTCAGCACAGTTCGTTCGCTGTGCCTCGAGCTTCACCGCCACCGTACGCGTGACGCGCGAAGGCCATACCGTCGGCGGCACCTCGATCATGGGCCTGATGATGCTCGCCGCGGGCCAGGGCCACACCATCCTCATCGAGACGGAAGGCAAAGAAGCGAACCCCGCGCTCGAGGCGCTCATCAAGCTCGTCGAGTCGGGCTTCGGCGAAGAGGATTGAGGGGAACCTCTCCAACGGGGCCCATTTCTTGTTTCAAGACCTCCTGCCCCAACGCTAGCCCACGGTAGCTCGAGGGCCTTATGGCGGGGTTCTTTGCGCGCCGCGAGGCAGCGCGCCGGGGGAGGACCCAATCGCGGGCCCTCAGCGTTGATTCACGAGATAAAAAAGACAGGCAAACCCCCATCCAATATTCGGCAGGACTGCCGCTCAGAAGCCGATCTTGGTCAAAAGGAAGCCGGGCTGGAAAAAGCGAGCCAAGACGAGTTCCGACTATGGAGGGCGGCGATACGCCGGAATCCGCTCGGCACCGAAAAGCGAAAGAAGCCGACCTTGGTCAGGAGGAAGCCAAGTAGGAGAAGGCGAGCCAAGACGAGCTCAGACATATGGAGGGCGGCGATGCGCTCGTATCCGCCCGGCAGCAAAAAGCGAATCTCGATCAAAATAGCAGCGGCACATTGCCAGAAATTGCCGAGGCTGGGAGCGAAATTTTCTCATCACCGGTATGCTCCGATTATTTCGGCGGCTGACGAAACTGCGGAAGGAGGCTGCAATGGGATCTCGACGTCCATCCCATTCCTATGACGAAGAAACCCTGTCGGCTCTAGAGCAGGCGTTCTGCGATGCTTGGGCGGTGCTCGAAGCGCGCGATCCGCGCCGCGATTGGGTAAAGGACAGTCAGCTCAGCTCGGAGTTGTCTGAAAAACTCATCGCACTCGCGGATCAGGGCATCAATGAGCCCGACGAGCTGTGCAAGCGGGCTCTGAAAAGTTTGCCCCGGCGCCACTCGAACTCGGCCGGGGCGTCGAAGTGAGCTGAGCGTGCTCCCCGATTGCCCCCTCCGCCGCCTTGAGAGGCGGGCCTAGGCGACTATGAGGCCCTTCCTTGCTGAGCGCGTCATGATGAAAACGAGCGGCAGAATGGCGAAGGTCGCCCAGCCGATGAACCAGAATAAATCGTTGAATGCCTGCATCTGGGCCTGACGAGCAATC
>DASYIU010000263.1:0-1518 GCA_035997285.1 Methyloceanibacter sp.
GGCGCAGCATCGCCATCATGATGCCCGGCAGCGACTTGTCGCAACCGGCGACGCCGACGATGGCGTCGTAGCAGTGCCCACGCATGGTCAGCTCGATCGAATCGGCGATGACCTCACGCGACACGAGCGAGGATTTCATCCCCTGGTGACCCATGGCGATGCCGTCGGTCACCGTGATGGTGCAGAACTCGCGCGGGGTGCCGCCGGCCTCGTCGACGCCGCGCTTGGCGGACTGTGCCTGGCGCATCAGCGAGATATTGCAGGGTGCGGCCTCGTTCCAGCACGACACAACGCCCACGAATGGGCGATGGATCTGCTCCTCGTCGAGCCCCATGGCATAGTAGTAGGAGCGATGCGGCGCGCGCGTCGGCCCCTCGGTCACGTGCCGGCTGGGAAGCTTCGATTTGTCGAACGTCTTGGCGTCCATGCCGAAATCACATTCCTACAGGCACACGGGCCTAAATTCGTATTGAGGTGCTTGGCGCGTCTCACGCAGGACTGATCGCGCCGTTGCAACAAGGTCTCTTCGCGTTGCGGCCCCCCGGCCACTCCGCGCGATTTCCCCTCGATTGCGGATGGTGGAAGCTGCCGATCTTTTGTGGCTCAATAGAGGCAGTAGCGCGATGAATCGTTGCTGGTTCGCCACATATACCGGAAGAGTCAAGAAGCCGTAATTTCCGGGCCTTGGCGTTGAATTAATCCGCTTCCCGCATGTGTGGGGATGGAAAGGCAACGGTTCAAGCGGCCGCTTCGATTCGCTTTACGGCGGCAGCCAGGCGCCGGATCATTTCCAGCAGCTCCGCCTTGCGCTCACGCGCCTCCTCGATCGCTTCCTCTTTGGCCTTGGCGAGGAACTGCGGGTTCTCGAGCTTGGCGTTCATCTTGCCGAGATCGACCTCGGCCTTCTCGATTTCGCGCGACAGCCGTTTGTGCTCGGCGTCCATGTCGATGACGCCGGCAAGCGGCAGCGCGGCCGTTGCGCCCTCGACCACCAATAGCGCTGCACCCTTTGGCGCCACCTTGGGAAAGGTAATGCTCTCGAGCCTGGCCAGGCGGCTGATCGTCTCCTCGTAGCGGCGCGCGCGCTCGCGTAATGCGGAGTTGGCGCCGGGAAGCGCGAGGGGCACCTTGGCGGCGACCGGCACGTTCATTTCGGTCCGCACCGAGCGGATCTCGCTGATAAGGCGTACGACCCAGCCGATTTCCTCGTCGACCTTGGCATCGTGCAGGCCCGACAGCGCCGGCCACTGGCTGAGAGCGAGGAGGTTCTCGCGCCGCTCGCCGTGCTCCACCATGTGCGCCCACAGCTCTTCCGTTATGAACGGCATGAACGGATGGAGGAGCTTCAGGATCTGATCGAGCACCCAGGCGACAGTTGCGCGCGTCTCTGACTTCACAGCGTCGTCATCAAAGTCGTCACCTAGTATCGTTTTGATCAGCTCGAGGTACCAGTCGCAGAAGATGCCCCATGCGAACTCGTAGATGGCGCCGGCCGCCTCGTTGAACTTGTAGGCCTCG
>DASYIU010000264.1:0-1676 GCA_035997285.1 Methyloceanibacter sp.
TAATTGTAGTGCTCCCTAGTGAAAAGTCTTTACGTGCTACGGCCCAAGCAATAATTGTCTGTTTCAGTCGTAGATAGTTTCGTCCTTGATGGTAGAGTAATTGCTCACCCGGGTGCGGTAGGGCTTTCGGCGATCTGCCAGCCTTTCAAGGTTGAGATGATGGCGTCGAGGGCGCCGACGGCTCGGCGGCGGGCGGTTTCGATGACGGATCGGATATCGGCGTAGAGCTTTGCGCCCCATTCGGAGCGGAAGCAGTTGGTCACCTTTCGGAAGACGACGCAGGGCCGCAACGCCCGCTCGGAGCCGTTGTTGGTCGGCGGAATGGCCCGGTTGGCGAGGAAGACGAACAGATAACGCCGGCAGCTCCGGATAGCGTCCTGCAGCTTCTTGCCGGCGGTGCTGGTCGCCGTGAGGCGCAGCAGAGCATCGAGCTTGGCATCGAGCTGGTAGGCGTAAGCCCGTAGAGTGGCGTCGGCGAGAGTGGCGCGCCGGCCGCCGATCGCGCATGCCCGCTTGAGCAGCTTGCGCAGGCCGGGTGCGAAGGCGGTGTCGCCGGCATCGATGGCGTACTGCGCCTCGCGAATGAGATGGGCGAGGCAGACCTGATTGTCCTTGGCAGCCCAGCCGAGTTGGGCGGCGAGGCGATCGGAGACCCAGAAGTCTGGGCGAACCGTGCCGAGGAATTCCGCCACCACATCCTTGCCACGGCTTGGCCGGATGACGAAGCAGCAGTCGTCGGCATGATGGAACACCCAGGTCCACCAGGTCCGCTTGCCGACCCGCATGCTGGTCTCGTCCGACTCCAGAATGGTGCCGGCGAGCAGGCGGGCGCGGATCAGGCTCGTCTGCCGGGCAAAGGCCGACCGGCTGTCGTCGAGGATATTGACCAGCGCCCCTTCGCTGATCTCGACCCCGAGCAGGTCCGACATCAGCCGTGACAGTCGCTCGAACGAGATTGCATGGGAAAAGCGCAGGTAAATGGCAAACGCCCGCAGGTTGGGACCGAAAGGCGAACCCGGCTCCAATCCCGCCGGCGGGGCCGCCTTGAAGCGTCGCGCGCAGCACGGGCAGGCGCCGCTGTGCAGCACCACCCGCGTCACGTCCGGCTTGATCTCGGGTAGCTCGATGCGATCGTAACGCTCGGCCGCGGTCTGAACCACGGTGGAAACGTCGGCAGCGCAGTGCGGACAATGCGTGGCCCGCACATCGAACGTGCGGGTCGGATCAGGATGCAGTTCCCGGTGCGATCCCCTGTGCGGCTTGCCTTTCGGCTTGCTCGCCGCTTCCTCCGAAGCCTTGTGACCCTGGCTCGGCGGCAAGCTCGAATTGTCCGGCGTCTTCGGTGGCTGGCCCAATTTGGCCTCGAGCCGAGCCACCCGTTCCTTCAGTTCAGCGTTCTCAGCGATCAGCACGTTGATCCGATCAATCAACGCCAGGATCAGCGCATCCTTGGCTGCGCTATCAAGAGACTTCAGGTCGGGAGGCTCGATCACCCGCCCTTCGAGTCAGATTCGCGCCTCCGTGGGAATCCCCTTCATGCGACCTGAGTCCATTCGCCACAGGGTGAGCAATTACCGCGATCGGGCTGTTCGGTGAGTGGGGATCGGGCAAGAGCTTCTTCATGCGCTCGATCTCATCGGCCGCCGAACGCCTCGCGCGGGGTGCCAAGGCTCAAG
>DASYIU010000265.1:0-2626 GCA_035997285.1 Methyloceanibacter sp.
GCGCTGGTGAACACGCTGTCGCCCGGCGACCGCGTGCTGATGGTGGAGACCGGCCAGTTCGCCACGCTGTGGAAGGTCATGGCGGAGAAGCTCGGCCTGCGTCCCGAATTCATCAAGACCGACTGGCGCACCGGCGCCGACCCGGCGGTGATCGAGGACCATCTGCGCAAGGACAAGAACAAGGAAATCAAGGCGGTCTGCGTGCTGCACAACGAGACCTCGACCGGCTGCCTCTCGCCGATCGCCGAGATCCGCAAGGCGATCGACGCCGCCGGCCACCCGGCGCTTTTCTTCGTCGACACCATCTCTTCGCTCGCCTCGACCGACTATCGCCACGACGAATGGGGCGTCGACGTCACCGTCGGCGGCGCGCAGAAGGGGCTGATGATGCCGCCCGGCATGTCGTTCAACGCGCTGAGCGACAAGGCGCTCGCGGCGGCGAAGAGGGCGCAGCTGCCGAAGTCGTTCTGGGCCTGGGACGACATGCTCAACATGAACAGGATCGGGTTCTTCCCCTACACGCCCGCGACGCAGATGCTGCATGGCCTCGCCGAAGGCATCGCGATGCTGCATGAGGAAGGCCTCGACAACGTGTTCGCGCGCCACGACCGGCTGGCCGAGGCGACGCGGCAGGCGGTGCGCGCCTGGGGACTCGAGACCATGTGCCGCGAGGCCAGATATTATTCGCCGACGGTCACGGCGGTGATGCTGCCAGAGGGCCACGACGCTGACGCCTTCCGCAATCTCGCGCTCGACACCTTCAACATCTCCTATGGCGCGAGCTTCGGCCGCTACGCCGGCAAATATTTCCGCATCGGCCATCTCGGCGACCTCAACGACGGCATGCTCATGGGCGCGCTGGCGAACACCGAGATGGCGCTCGCGCTCGCCGGCATCCCGCACAAGAAGGGCGGCGTGCAGGCGGCGGTCGATTATCTCATCTCGGCGCATGCGCATCCGACGCAGGCGGCAGCGGAGTAGCATCCTCGTGTTCCAGGCGACTGTAGCTCGGCGCTCTTTGCGCCGAGCGGAAGGAGACACCGATCTCGGGCTTGCCCGAGATCGGCAAATCAATCGTGCGCAAGTCGGGTAAACCCGACTTTGCGTGAACACAGCGTAAGACTCGCGAAGCGCAAATCGTCGTGAGACACGCCGCGTGGCCTCTGGGTCCCGGCTCTCGCGCGCAAGCGCGCGCTCGGCCGGGACACGGCCGAGTAAACCTCCGTAATTCACATTCCTAATCGCCGCGGCAGTTTGATTCTGATGCGGCAGCACACTCGGTGTGCTCCCCTCCCCCTTGTGGTTCTCGGGGGTGATGTTTCCCCGAGATGGAGGTTGATTGCTCGTGGTTCACAACGCATTGATTTTCCTTGCGCCAATGCGGACGGCGTATCACCGTCGCTCCTATCATTTCATTCTCGGTGCTACCTGTGTGAGATCAAGGCAGTACCTTCGGACAGGTGCCTTTCCATGCCGCGTATCAAGTTGAACAAAAGCGCAATCGACGTGCTGCCTACTCCTTCGTCAGATATCGTCTACTGGGACGCCGCTTATCAGACGCATTATCCCGGCTCACCGATAACCGAGATCGGGCGGGATGCAGCAAAGGGTGAGGGTGCCGCATCCAGCCCACCAAGACCTTGTCGCCGGACGATCCTCTGACAAAGGCACACAAAAAGACGGCGCGTTAAGTAGCCGAGGCGGGGCTTGGACCTATCCCCAATCCGCGGGGTACACGGTACTGGTCCAACCATTTAATTCCCTGAACGTTTCGGGTTCCATGCTTCACCGCCAAGCGGGAACGCGATCCGGAGCGGCTATCTGAGGGCGTTGGCCCCCTTGCCGCCCCTTCCGTTCACATCTGTTCGCGCAAGCTGGGATAGTGTCTCAGTTTGGATTTGCAGGAGGATGTGCAATCTGCTCCCGCCTGTGCCGCAGTCTCAAGAGATAGTCGATTTGGCGCTCTCGCCAACCCCGGTCCTTGGTTGCAAGCGTATCGACGCAGGCATCCACACAGATGTCGCAAATAAAGAGCTTAGGACCTTGGATAAGATGCGTTACCTGATCTTCGCTGCGTTCGCAGAAGCAACATGTCGCCATCGTCGCTCTCCATTCCCCACGGCTTGTGCGTATTAATGCCGAGGGCGGGCCTTGCCAGACCCAAATATTTCAAACTGCGACACCACCCAAGCTGGCGTAAAAATTGCGCTGCACTCGCGCTCGCCGAATTGGCTCAAATTCAAGAATCCGGCTGCGCCGGCGGTGAGGCGTGAGGCGGAAAAGGACTGGGGTCGCTGATTATCGGTTTGGAGCACGCCTCTAAACCCCCATTCGTCCGATTGCTGCATTCTGCGAAGTGTGTGAGTCATCTAAGTTCTCTTTCCTCTTGTGCGATACAGGCTCCACGGGAGGAGAGAGCGCGTTTGGCGCCGCCTCGGCTCACAACAAACTACCAACGGGATCGTCGCTATGAGCAGGGACAAGACTCAACCCTAATCCTACAGTCTACTGGCCGATTGCCGTCTGGAGTATCTTGGCGACCTCGGGGGAGGGCCGATTGTCGCTGCTGCCGGCCCGCCCCAAAGCCGCGTCGAGCGGTGACACGCGGCGGTCGTCCATGATGGCG
>DASYIU010000266.1:0-12553 GCA_035997285.1 Methyloceanibacter sp.
GAGAAGGTCATGGACCTCATTGCCCTGAACATCCGCCCGCGCGACATCGTTACCCACAAGGCGCTTGAAAATGCAGCGGCTATCGTTGCCGCGACCGGCGGCTCGACCAATGCGGCGCTGCATCTGCCGGCCATCGCCCACGAATGCGGCATCGAGTTCGATCTTTTCGCCGTCGCCGAGGTCTTAAAACGGACACCTTATATCGCGGATTTGAAACCGTCCGGCCGTTATGTCGCCAAGGACTTATTCGAGGCTGGCGGGGTTCCGCTCCTCATGAAGACCCTTCTTGACCACGGCTATTTCCACGGCGATTGCATGACCGTGACCGGACGCACCATGGCGGAAAACCTGGCCAAGGTTAAGTGGAACCCGGATCAGGACGTGGTGCGTCCTGCCGATAATCCGCTCTCGCCCACGGGCGGCGTGGTTGGCTTGCGCGGCTCGCTCGCACCCGACGGCGCCATCGTCAAGGTCGCCGGCATGAAGGGCCTGAAATTCAGCGGGCCCGCCCGCTGCTTCGACTGCGAGGAGGACGCCTTCGCGGCGGTCAGCGCCAAGCGCTACGCCGAAGGCGACGTGATCGTCATCCGCTATGAGGGGCCGAAGGGCGGTCCTGGCATGCGCGAGATGTTGTCGACCACGGCGGCTCTCTACGGCCAGGGCATGGGTGACAAGCTGGCGCTCATCACCGATGGCCGTTTCTCGGGAGCGACGCGGGGCTTTTGCGTGGGCCATGTCGGACCTGAGGCAGCCCTTGGCGGCCCGATCGCGCTTCTTCGCGACGGCGACATGATCGTTCTCGATGCCGAGAAAGGCACGCTCGACGTCGAACTGAGCGAGTCAGAGTTGAAAGCGCGCGCGAAGGATTGGAAGGCGCGGCCGATCCCATTCCGGAGCGGGTATTTGTGGAAATATGCGAACGAGGTTGGGCCGGCGAGGACCGGGGCCGTGACCCATCCCGGGGCAGGCGTGGAAGTGGCGTGCTATGCGGACGTGTAACAAGCTGGCGTTTGGCGCCGTTGCGGCGCTCATGATGTTGGGCCCGGTCGCCGTTGGCGCCGACGACCCGCCCGCCTATGCCTCGGCCACCGAGGCTTACCGCCAGGGCGTGAGCGCCATGAATTCAGGGCGGACCGCCGTGGCGCTTCCTGCGCTCGAATATGCCGCCAAGCGCGGCGTGCTCGGCGCCCAGCTCAAGCTTGCGCGCGCTTATGCCGCCGGCCGCGAGGTGCCCAAGGACGACGCCAAGGCCTTCTCCTATTTCCAGCAGATCGCCGATCAATACGCCGATATCAGCGCGTCGAGCCCGATCGCCAACTATGTCGGCGAGGCCTTCGTCGCGCTTGGCCAATATTCTCTCGACGGCGTTCCCGCCATGTCGCTGGCGCCCAATCCGGCCTATGCCGCGGACCTGTTCCGCCATGCGGCGAGCTATTTCGGCAACGCCGAAGCGCAGTACCAGCTCGCCCACCTCTATCTTACCGGCGATGGCGTTGAGAAGAACCCGGGCCTCGCCGTCAATTGGCTCGCGACCGCTGCCAAGAAGCAGCACACGGCCGCCCAGGCGACCCTGGGCGAGCTCCTATGGCGCGGCGAGGAAGTGCGCCAGAGGCGGGCGAGGGGGCTTGCCTTGATCACCCTCGCCCATGAGAACGCGGCGGCCGCCGGCAAGGAGCCGCAATGGATCGGCGACCTCTACCAGGAAGCCCTCGCCAAGTCGGACAGCGACACCCGCAAAGAGGCCGACGCGCTTCTGCCGGAATTGGGCGGCGTCAACAAAGCGACCGCCGCTGCCGTGGCCAAGGCTGAACCGGCCAGCCCGACTATGATCCCCGCTGATAAGGCCTTGGAGCATATGGCGCCCACGGCATCGGCAAAGCCAGCCAGCGCGGCCGCAGTATCGGCAAGACAGGTGGGCGCCCCGCCTCCGGCCCCGATCGGGCTCTCGGTCGGCTTTGGGGCAGCGAGCCCCGGGTCCGCCATCAAGCCTTAAACCGCAAGCTCGATAAAGATTGGCACGTGATCTGAGGGCTTCTCCCAGCCCCGCGGCGCTGGATCGATCTCGCAAGTCACCAGCCGGTCGGCGGCTTGTGGCGACAACAGCAGATGGTCGATGCGCAAGCCCTGGTTCTTCTGCCAGGCGCCCGCCTGATAGTCCCAGAAGGTGTAGCGGTGCGGCTCGTCGTGACAGGCGCGGAAGGCATCGGTCAACCCGAGATTGAGAAGCGCCTGGAAATGGGCGCGCGTCTCGGGCCTGAACAGCGCGTCTTCCATCCAGGCGCTCGGGTTGTAGACGTCTTCCGGCGCCGGGATGACGTTGAAGTCGCCGGCGACGACAAGCGGCTCTTCGAGGGCGAGCAGGCTCTTCACCCGTTCTCTGAGCCGGCTCATCCAAGCAAGCTTGTAGACGAACTTCTCGGTTCCCGAGGGGTTGCCGTTCGGCAAATAGATGTTGAGCAGCCGCAGCGCGCCGCAGGGGACCGAGATCACCGCTTCGAGATAGCGGGCCTGCACGTCCTCAGCATCGCCGGCGAGCCGGGGTGTCACCTCATCGAAGGGAAGCTTCGAGAGCAGCGCCACCCCATTGAAGCCCTTCTGGCCGTGGACGGCGACGTTGTAGCCGAGATCCTCGAATACCTGGGCGGGGAAGGCCTCGTCGGCGCATTTAATCTCCTGCAAGCAGGCGATATCGGGTGAGGCCGATTTCAGCCAGATCGTAGCCGCGTCGATGCGCGCTTTGACGCCGTTAATGTTCCAGGTGGCGATCTTCATGGGGTGTGGTTAGGGGGCCCCTCAACCCAAGAGTTCGTCACCCGGCCTTGTGCCGGGCATCCACGTCTTAAGCCAAGTCACATGCGTGGATGACCGGGACAAGCCCGGCCATGACAGACTAGGTTCGTTTCATCAAGAGAGAAACTAGACCGAGAAGCTGGTGCCGCAGCCGCAAGCGGCGGTGACGTTCGGATTGTTGATCTTGAACTGGGCGCCGATCAGATCGTCGGTGAAATCGATCTCGCTGCCCTGCACGAAGCCGAGCGAGACGGGGTCGACCACCACGCGCGCGCCGTCACGCTCGAGAATGAGGTCGTCGGGCGCGCTCTCCGTCACGAGGTCGAAGCGGTACTGGAAACCAGAGCAGCCGCCCCCCTCGACGCTGACGCGAAATAGCGCAGGCGCCTTCTCGGTGCGGAGGAGCTCGGCGATGCGGCGGACCGCTCGCTCGCTCAAGGTAATGGACGGTTCGCTCATCTTGGGTGTAGCCATTGCTGATTGTAACATAGGATGGCGCACGGGGTTGTCAATCGACCATCGCCGCAAAACTGACCAGATGTCACCCGCATCGACAGGGGCTCTCGTCGCGCCGCCGCAGGCCCAGGGGCTTTCTCCTTACGCTGTCGATCCGGCGGCAAGCCGCGGACGGCTCGTGCCCGAGCCCCCGAGCGCCACGCGCTCGCCCTATCAACGCGACCGCGACCGCATCCTGCATGCGACCGCCTTCCGCAGGCTCAACTACAAGACACAGGTGTTCATCTATCATGAGGGCGATCACTACCGCTCGCGCCTCACCCACAGCCTCGAGGTGGCGCAGATCGCCCGGTCGCTGGCCCGCACGCTGCGCGTCGATGAGGACCTGACCGATACCTTGGCGCTTGCCCACGATCTTGGCCATCCGCCTTTCGGCCATGCCGGCGAGCACAGCCTCGATGCCGCCATGGCCGGCGCCGGCGGCTTCGATCACAATGCCCAGTCCTTGCGTGTCGTCACCGAGCTTGAGAAGAAATACGCGAGCTTCGACGGCCTGAACCTGACCTGGGAGACGCTGGAAGGTCTGGTCAAGCATGGCGGCCCGCTGCTCGGGGCCAAGGCTACCAAGCCCGTTCCCGAATCCGTGCTCGCCTACTCTGCCAAGCAGGACCTCGAGCTTGCCACGTATCCTTCCGTCGAGGCGCAAGCGGCGTCCCTTGCCGACGACATCGCCTACAACAATCACGATGTGGATGACGGCTTCCGCGCCGGCTTCTTCACCTTCGGAGAGCTCGGCGAGGTGCCGATCGCAGGCCGCGCTCTCGCCGAGGTGCGGTCGGCTTACCCTGCACTCGACGGCCCGCGGCTCCTGCATGAAGCGAACCGCCGCCTCATCACCGCGATGATCGAGGATGCGATCGCCGAGACGAGGCGGCGGCTCGAGGCGTTGGCCCCGCAAGCCGCCACGGACGTGCGCCATGCGCCGGACGCGGTGGTCGCGTTCTCTGACGCCATGCAACGCGATCTCGATGCGCTGCGCGCCTTTCTCGCCGCCCGGGTCTACCGGCACGAGCGCATCGGCCGCATCATGGGGGAAGCCGAAGACGTCGTGGCTGACCTGTTCCGGCGCTACAGCCTCGACACCGGCGCCCTGCCTCCCGAATGGCGCGAGCAGGCCCCCGGGCGCGAGACGCGGGCCTATGCCCGCCACGTCTGCGATTTCATCGCCGGCATGACCGACCGTTACGCGCTTGCCGAGCATCGCCGCCTGTTTGACGGCACTCCCGATTTACGTTAGTCGCGGCCCAAGCATGATCTGGAAAAGTGGGCACCGGTTTTCCGACAAGATCATGCTCAAATAAGTCTTCCCGGAGTTTCCATGGACGTTTTTGCAGGGTTTCACGGGCGCGTTCTCGCCGCGGTCCAGCAGCTCAAGCATGACGGCGTGGTGCCGCACGATGCGAGCATCGAGGGCATCACGCTCGAGCCGCCGAAGGACGCTTCCCACGGCGACCTGGCAACCAACGCGGCCATGGTGCTGGCCAAGGCCGCCGGCAAGCCGCCGCGGGCTTTGGCCGAGCGCATCGCGCCCCTGATCGCCGCCGATCGTCATGTCGAGAAGGTCGAGATCGCCGGCCCCGGCTTCATCAACCTGACGCTTGCGCCCGCGTTCTGGCCGCGCGTGCTCCGCATGGTGCTGGAGCAGGGCGCCTCCTATGGGCAGAGCGCCGTCGGCATGGGCGAGGCGGTGAACGTGGAATATGTCTCCGCCAACCCGACCGGGCCGATGCATGTCGGTCATTGCCGAGGCGCGGTCTTCGGCGATGCGCTCGCCAATCTTCTCGCCTTCACCGGCTTCGCCGTCACCCGCGAATATTATGTCAACGACGCCGGCGCCCAAGTCGACGCGCTCGCCCGCTCGGTCTATCTGCGCTACCGCGAGGCGCTCGGCGAGGACATCGGGGAGATTCCCGAAGGGCTTTACCCCGGCGACTATCTGAAGCCGGTCGGCCAGAAGCTCGCCGACCAGCATGCGAGCGAGCTCCTGACCCTGCCGGAAGAAGCATGGCTTCCCATCGTGCGCGCCGCAGCGCTTCAGGCCATGCTCGCCATGATCGAGGACGATCTCGCATCGCTCGGCATCCGCCACGACGTTTTCTTCTCCGAGCGCTCGCTGAGCCAGGGCCCGCGCGACGAGGTGGCCGAGACCATCAACGACCTCGAAGCCAGGGGCCTGATCTACAAGGGCCGGCTGCCGCCGCCTAAGGGCAAGGTCGATGAGGATTGGGAGGACCGCGAGCAGCTCCTGTTCCGCTCCACCCAGTTTGGCGACGACATCGACCGGCCGTTGGTGAAATCTGACGGCAGCTACGCCTATTTCGCAGCTGATATAGCCTATCACCGCGACAAGTTCAGACGCGGCTTTAAGACCATGATCGACGTGTTCGGCGCCGACCATAGCGGCCATGTCAAGCGGATGAAATCGGCCGTTGCGGCCCTCACCGGGGGCGAGGGGCATCTCGACATCAAGATTTGTCAGCTCGTTCGCTTGTTTCGCGCTGGCGAGCCTGTCAAGATGTCCAAACGTGCCGGGGCGTTCGTCACGCTGCGGGAGGTCGTAGACGAGGTGGGCGCCGGCCCCGTTCGTTTCATGATGCTCTACCGGAAGAACGACGCACCGCTCGATTTCGATTTCGCCAAGGTCACCGAGCAGTCGCGGGACAACCCGGTCTTCTACGTTCAGTACGCCCATGCACGGGCAAGTTCCGTTCTGCGTAACGCTCGGGAAACCTTCCCGGATCTCGATCCAGAGGAGGGCTCGTTGGCAGAGAGCGAACTAGGTCTGCTGAACGATGAGGCGGAGGTCGCCGTGATCCGGCGCATCGCCCAGTTCCCCCGCCTGGTCGAGGCTACCGCAACGGCCCATGAGCCGCACCGCATCGGCTTCTATCTTTATGATCTTGCCGGCGACTTTCACGGCCTCTGGAACAGAGGCAAAGACTTGCCACAATTACGATTTATTTACGAGAGTGACCGAGAGTTAACGCGTGCTCGTGTAGCGCTAGTGGCTGCCACAAAGCGCGTTTTGGCGTCGGGTCTGGGGATTCTCGGCGTTGAAGCCTTGCACGAACTGCATTGAGCTGATCTGGGGGCACGGGGTGGTTTCAAGGGAAGTAGCGATGTCCATGCACGATAATGGATACGGCCGTAAGGCCGGTCCGAGCCCTGGGTCGCGAACAGATTTTGCCGGCAAGCAGAGTGGATCATGCTCCAAGCACCCAATCTTGGGGCAACACTGCGCTAACGGCTGAAAAGAGCGAGGTAACATTAATGGCTCATGGAGCAGGAAGACCGGGACAACCGGTGATTGGACAGCGCTCGATTTTCGGCGGGGGCAGTCCGGTCTTTGCGCAGATGTCGACATACACCCCAGTAACCCGGGGCCTCGATCAGCGCCAACCGGCCCCAGAGCCACCGCAGCCCGCTTATGCCCCCTATACGCCCCATCCGCCGGCAGCACCTGCTCAGCCGAGCTACACCAGCCCGCAATCGCCGGTATCGCTGAACTACCAAAGCCCCAATCTCGCGGCGCCGAGCTATCCGGCTGCCGCGCCAAGCTATCAAAGCCCTCATCCCGCCGCCGCGCCGAGCTATCAAAATTCGTATCCGGCAGCCGCACCGAACTATCCCGATCACCAGCCTGCCGCGGCTCCGAGCTACCAGGCTGCCGACCTGCAAACGCAGGCCTATCGTGGCGGCAACCAGCAGATCCACGCCGGGCCCCAGAGCTATCCCGCCTCGAGTTATAACGGCGCTCAAGGCTTCCCAAGCAAGCCCTATGGGAGCCAAAACTTCTCTGACGCGAGCTTCCAGGACCCGAATGCGGGCGATGCGAGCTTCCCTGAGACGAGCTTCGCCGACCAGAACCTTGCCGATCCCAATTTTGCCAATCAGAGCTTCGGCAATCAGAGCTTTGCCGACGCGAGCTTCCCCGAGCAGGGCTTCGACGCAAGCTTCTCCGACGCGAGCTTTCCTTCCAGTTCTCCCTTTACTCATCAGGAGCAGCCGGGCCTCGACGACGGCTATGCTCAGCCGCAAGCGCCGGCCGACCAGGGCTTCGACACCTTCACCGAGGAGGCCGCGCAGGACTACGTGATGGCCTCGCAGTCGGGGCAAGTGCCGGCAAGCGATCCTCGCCGGCAGCTGCAGGCCTTCGACGCCCTTTACGACCAGCCGCCGCAGATCCCATTAGGCTCGACCGACCAGTCGCGTCGGCCGGCCCAGGACTTCTATGAGGGCGAGCGGGCCGACGCCGATTTCCTCGACGAAGGTCAGGTCCTTCCGCCGCCAGGCGCTCGTTCCAAGATGGCGATGACAATCAGGGGGCGGAGCGCCTTCATGGTGGGCAGCGCGCTGCTTGGCGCGATTGCCCTCGGTGGCGCCCTTGCCTTCGCCTACAAGCAAAGCGGCGGCGGGTTGAGCGAGCAGCCGCCTCTCGTCACCGCCGACAGCAGGCCGGTGAAGGAGCTTCCGGACCAACCAGGGGGCAAGGATTTTGCCCACAAGAACAAGCTGATCTACGATCGGCTGCAGAATGGCGATGAGC
This sequence comes from Methyloceanibacter sp., assembly GCA_035997285.1. GTDB lineage: Bacteria > Pseudomonadota > Alphaproteobacteria > Rhizobiales > Methyloligellaceae > Methyloceanibacter. Next base: position 7,853 of record DASYIU010000266.1, read on the forward strand.
CGGATGCCGACCACCTGGTGCCGCGCCAGGAGAATGTGGCGGTGCCAGCGCTTCCGGCTTCGACGGAAACGGCAGGCATGCCGACACCGGTCGCCTCCACCGATCTCGCCACTACCCAGGCCGTCGACCAGGCAGCTAGCGGCGCGCCGACCGCGGTCGCCTCGGTCGACGATGCGGCCGCTGCCGACGGCGGTCCGCGCCGCGTGAAGACGATGGTCGTGCGTCCGGACGGCTCGGTCCAGGCGCCGCCAATGCCGCCCGAAGGCGCAGCCACGCCCGCCGTGGCGGATGCTCCGGCCGATATGCAGCTTGCCGCTGCGGGACCGCCGCCAGCTCAGGCTGCCGCCGCTGCGCCGCCAGCGGCAGAAGCGCCGCCTGCGCCCGTGGCCAAGCCCGCGGCGCCGCAACAGGTTGCTGCCTTGCAGCCCGCCCCGGTCAAACCGAAACCCGCAAAGCCTGCCGTGCAGACGGCGGCAGCGACACCGGCAGCGGCCACGGCCCCGACCAAATATGTCGTGCAGGTGGGCTCGAAGAAGAACCAGACCGAGGCGCTGGCGAGTTTCGCCGACATGCAGCAGAAATATCCGACGCTCCTCGCCAACTACCGGCCCATGGTGCAGAAGGCTGACCTCGGCGCCAAGGGGACCTGGTATCGGCTGCGCATTGGCCCAATCAGCGACAAGACGGCTGCTGCCAAGCTCTGCAGCCAACTCAAGTCGCAGGGCATGCCTGATTGCCTAGTGACGAGTCAGTAGTCCAACGGAGAACTGCCCCAGGGCACGCTACGGGCCTTGACCGCGAGACGCGGCGCACGTTACCCCGCATCGTGGATCTCAAAGCCTTTATCTCAAGCTGTGCCGGGCTAGCGCTCAGCGACGCCGAGCGGCGCTTCTTTGCCGCCGCGCGGCCTTGCGGCCTCATCCTGTTCGCACGCAATTGCGCGACGCCGAGGCAGCTGCGTGCGCTGGTCGCCTCGTTCAAGGATGCTGTCGACAGCGACGACGTGCTCGTGCTCGCCGACCAGGAAGGGGGACGCGTGCAGCGGCTCCGCCCGCCCAATTGGCGGAGCATGCCTCCCGCAAGCTGCTATGGCGTCCTCTACGAGTCCGATCCCGAAATGGCGAAGCAGGCGGCCTTCGCCGGCGCCAGGCTGATCGCTCAGGAGCTTCGCGACGCCGGCATCACCGTCAACTGCACGCCCGTCCTCGACGTACCGCAAAAAGGGGCGCATGAGATCATCGGCGATCGCGCCTTCTCGACCGATCCTGAGGTCGTGATCGCGCTCGGACGCGCCGTCATGGAGGGCTGTCTTGCGGGTGGCGTGCTGCCGGTGATCAAGCACGTTCCGGGCCACGGGCGGGCCGGTGCCGACAGCCATCTTTCGCTGCCGCGGATCGATGCCACCGAGGCCGAGCTTCGCGCCGTCGATTTCCGTCCCTTCCAGGCGCTGCGCGATGCGCCGCTGGCCATGACCGCCCATGTCTTGCTGCCGGCCTTCGACAGCGAGCGACCTTCGAGCGTCTCGCCCGTTATAATGGGGAAAGTGATTCGTGATCTGATCGGACTGACCGGCTTGGTGATGAGCGACGATCTCGGCATGAAGGCCCTTGGCGGCACGTTCGCGACGCGCGCCCGCGGCGTCATGGAGGCCGGCTGCGACGTGACGCTCCATTGCAGCGGCAACCTTGCCGAGATGGTGGAGGTCGGCAGCGCCGTGCCGCCGCTCGAAGGGGTTGCCGCCGAGCGCTTCGCCCGCGCCCGCGCGCAGCTCCGTGACCCGCAACCCTTTGATGTCGAAGCGGCAATGGCACTCGTGACGGAGGCCGCAGGCACAAGCGTGGCCAGCCTCGGACCCGACCCTACGGTGCCGGCATGAGCGCGATCGAGACACCAATGAGCGAAGACCCGCAAGGCCGCGACGAGATCTCCGACTGGGAAAGCGGCGAGCCGCGTCTCGATGCGGGCCCTGACGACACGCTCGTGGTTGACGTCGAGGGCTTCGAGGGACCGCTCGACCTTTTGCTCGCGCTTGCCCGCACGCAGAAGGTCGACCTCGCCAAGATCTCGGTGCTCGCGCTCGCCCAGCAATATCTCGATTTCATCGCCGAGGCGCGGCGGCTCCGCCTTGAGGTGGCCGCCGATTATCTCGTCATGGCGGCATGGCTTGCCTATCTCAAGTCGAAGCTGTTGCTGCCGGCCGAGCCCTCCGAGGAGGGCGAGCCGAGCGGGGCGGAGCTCGCCGCGCTCCTCGCCTTCAGGCTCAAGCGGCTCGATGCCATGCGCGAGGTGTCGGCGCAAATGATGACGCGCAAGCGGCTTGGCCGCGACGTCTTCGCCCGCGGTCTACCCGAGCCCACGCGGCTCACCCGCAAGAGCATCTACGACGCCAATGTCTACGACCTGCTCAAGGCCTATTCTCAGCAGCGGCAGCGCACCGCGATCCGCACGTGGCAAATTCGGCCGCGTACGGTGTGGTCGCTCAAGGAGGCGCGCGCGGAGCTCGAGCGGCTGCTCGGCATCGCCTGCGACTGGGCGCCGCTGGACCAGCTCATTGCCGAATTCCTGGTCGAGCCCGAGCTCCGCAAGACCGCGCTGGCCTCAAGCTTCACCGCAGCCTTGGAGATGACGCGCGAAGGCGCGCTGGAAATCCGCCAGTCGAAGTTGTTTGCGCCGCTCTTGATTCGCCGGCGCGAGCGAGCCGCCCAAAGATGAAGCCCTAGAAGCAACAAACACGAGGTCGCGAATGACAGTGAAGCAATTGAATAGGGCATCCGCAATGACGGAAGACGAGACCGAGCGCGAGCAGGGCGGGCCGCGGCTGCTGTTGCCGCTTCCCTCCAATGTGATCGCCCTGCAGTCGACCGACCGGCGCGAGAAGTTGCGCATCGTCGAGGCCTTGCTGTTTGCCGCCTCGGAGCCGCTCGACGAGAAGTCCTTGGCCCGGCATTTCGTGCAAGGCGAGGACGTGACGGCGCTGCTCGAGGAGCTGCAAGGCCTCTATGCCGGGCGCGGCGTCAATCTCGTGGGCGTAGCCGGCAAATGGGCGTTCCGCACCGCCGACGACCTCTCCTTCCTGCTCGAGCGTCAGGCCGTCGAGCAGCGCCGCCTGTCGCGGGCGGCGCTCGAGACGCTCGCCATCATCGCCTATCACCAGCCGGTCACCCGCGCCGAGATCGAGGAGATCAGGGGCGTGAGCACGTCGAAGGGCACCATCGACGTGCTGCTCGAAACGGGCTGGATCAAGTTGCGCGGTCGCCGCCGCGCGCCCGGCCGCCCGGTGACCTACGGCACGACAGAAACCTTCTTGGAACATTTCGGCTTCGACTCCATCCAGGACCTGCCGGGCTTGAACGAGCTCAAAGGCGCCGGCCTCCTCGATTCCACGCTGCCTCCCGGCTTCTCCATGCCGAACCCCGACGATGCGCCTTATCTCCGCGACGACGAGGAGCCGCTCGAGGACGAGCCTCTCGCCGAGGACGAGGAGGAGCCTGGCGAGCGCGAGGGGGAATAACAGAGTTGCCCCTTGCTCCCCGCTCCCCCCGTGTGGGGGAGCAGGCTCCGCCAACGGCTGAGCCGAGGGGATGAGCAACGCAGCGAGCGTTGAACCCCCCTCCCTATCCCTCCCCCACAAGGGGGGAGGGGATCACGAGGGCGAGCCTCGAGATTTCAACGTGCTCCAGTCATTGTTGCGCGGAACGGGACCAAGCGCCTAGATGGGCACCATGTTCGGGCTCCTGAAAGCGCGCGGACGCTCCTCGACCGCGGTTAAAGGCCGGCGTGGCAGCACTGCTCGCGGCAAGGCCGCCGTCACTTTCGCCGCGCGGCTCACCTTCGACGACGTGTCCCGCCGCTTCGGCGATACGCTGGCGCTCGATCGCGTCAGCATCGACGTTGAGCCGGGAGAGGTGCTGTGCCTGCTCGGGCCTTCGGGCTGCGGCAAGTCGACCTTGCTCAGGATCGCCGCGGGCGTCGAGCGCCTCACCTCAGGGCGCATTCTCCTCGACGAGCAGGAGATCGCCGGACCCAACCGCTTCGTGCCCCCGGAGAAGCGCGGCGTCGGCTTCGCGCTCTTCCCGCACCTTTCGATCCTCGACAATGTCGCCTTTGGCCTCAAGTCGCTCACCAGGAGCGAAGCCAAGGTCGAAGCCTATGCGGCGCTCGAGCGGGTCGGGCTTGGCCATTACGCGGGCGAATATCCGCACATCCTGTCGGGCGGCGAGCAGCAGCGCGTGGCGCTTGCCCGCGCTATCGCGCCGAGGCCAAGCGTGCTCCTGATGGACGAGCCGTTCTCCGGCCTCGATCCGCGCCTCCGCGAGAGGATGCGCGAGGAGACGCTCGCCATCCTGCACGAGACCCATGCCACCTTCATCGTCGTCACCCACGACGCCAAGGAGGCCATGCGCATGGGCGACCGCGTGGTGCTCATGCGCAAGGGTAGCGTGGTGCAGACCGGCAAGGCGCTCGACCTCTATCGCGCCCCGAAGGACATCCTCGCGCGCGCACCTTCTCCGACCTGAACGAGCTGCCGGCGCGGGTGGAGCAGTGCCACCACCCCGCTCGGGCGCTTCTTTTGCCGGCGGTCTTCCCGAAGGCGCCAAGGCCATCGTCTGTGTGCGCCAGCGCGGCGTGCGTTTGCTGTCCGCCGGGCAGGGGTTACCGGGACGCGTCCTCGACACGCGCTTCCTCGGCGACGGTGGCCCT
>DASYIU010000267.1:0-7698 GCA_035997285.1 Methyloceanibacter sp.
AAGCCTGCGCATAGAGATATCTCCGCATATCTAAGATGGCTCCGGCGATGACGCAATGCAAGCCTGGGCATAGGCGCGTTAACGCATTGCTACGACTGAGAAATCTCTAAGCCGGTCTCCACGCCTGTGGCGGCTGCGCAACAGCATTTGTGCGCCGTATTTGAACTCGGCCGGATGGCGCTCCCAGGCCGCAAGAAAAAACCGCCGCCCCTCGATCGAGTAGCGGCGGTGTGGTAGCGGAGGGGAACTAAGTCCGCTTTTCCAGCTTTAAAAATCGACTTGAGCGCGCATGCCGAACCCTCTGATGGTGGCATCGTCAAAGCCGAATATGCTGGTGCCCTTGGGAACCCTCGTGTTGGAGGCGGTGATAACAGTATTCGGATAACTGCCCAAGTTAGATTCGGCGTAGTTGAACATGAGCCGCATGTAAGGATTCATCCACCAGTTGAGGCCGACAATCCAGGTCTTCATCTCGCCACAGAGAGCCACGCTCGGGGCGATTACAGCCGGGGGAGCCCCGGCAGCCGAGGCGCTCAAGCCCGGATAAAGTTGGGTGTTCCGGCATCCTCCCGCGTTGTTGAAGGCGGTGTCGCTCATGTCGAGAACGTCGTATTTGCCGACGAGCTGCACAGCACCCCATCCACCGCTGCCGTGAAACATCGGATGGTCGACCACTGGCCGTCCCCACGTGGCCTCGTTTTCGTAGGTCTTGTGGCCACCAAAGAACCAGCTGCCTTCGATATACCAGCCGTTGAAGTCAGGATCGGGAACTCCGATAAAGGGATTCAGGGCCGTATTGAGCAGGCCGGCCGGTTTTGAACCCGGTGGGTTAGAACGTATGAACTGGCCGTTGGGCAAATTGACCTTGAGCTGCGCATACTCACCTTGTAGCGAGAACGGCCCCCAGAGAGCCACTCCCTCGACACCCCAGAAGGTATCCTCCTGACCGATGCGGCCCGTGACGACGGGCGCATTGGCTAGATGCAGATCGGCACCGCGTGCATTGGGCCCATAGATAAAGAACGGCTGATCATTGCCAGCGGTTCGAGTCCTAACGCTCGCGCCGAAATGCAGCACTTGCGGTACGCCGTTGACCTCGCGATTGATCGGCGCCACGCCCGCACGTCCGGCGAAGGTTACATCTTCATTCCCGGTGAAGCCGGGGAAAAGCGGAGCGTCAGCAGTAGATGGGAAACGTTGGCCGAAAATGCCGGCCGCAAGATTGACGTGAGGGGCGTAATAGGCCGTCATGAAGCCGATCTGCCGCTCGATGTCCCAGGCGTTGATGAACGATGTACGCTCCATGGTATCGACGAAGCGATCGCTGGTTTCATCTTCGAACGTGTTGGGCGTCTTGAAATTACCGGCTCGGAAGAGCACCGGTTGGTCGGCAATTTTGAAACCCTGATATTGGAGATAGGCGTCCTTCATTCTGACCGAGTCGTTGGCGAAATCAGCCTCGACAAGGTATTTCCAGTCGTAGAAAAGAATGCCTTCGACACCGAGGCGGGCACGCCGAAGCTCGGTCCCCGAGACATCCGGGAAGCTGGTAATCCGCGTGTCTTGATCGATATGATCGTAGTCCGTCTCGAGACGGCCGCGCAATTTGATCTTGAACTTGCCGTCGCCGCTCGAGAGTTCCGGCGCCCCTTTCCACTTGACCTTCAGGTCCAGATCGCTTTTGCCGCCGCCGCCGCTTTGTGCCGCGGCCTGCGCTGCCGAAGCAGCGGCTTTGGCTTCCTGAACTTGCTTCTGCAGGACTTTCATTTGCTCCTGCATGGACGTGAGTGCAGCCTCAAGAGCCTGCACGTTCTCCGCTGCTCTGGCCACCGTTGCGCCACAAGCTAAAATGCCGATAGTGCCCGCACCCGCGAGCAGATAGCGGTTGATTTTTCGTAGTCCCCCGATCATGACCCCTCCACTCTGTTTGAATAACACGTGTTTGCTAACCACTTATTTTTGTCATAAGATTCCGCTTTTCCGCCGCCTGTCCGCGCTCGAAATTCGTCGCCGAACAACATTGGCTCACGCTGCGGTTCTATTGGATGAGCAATGACGTTCTCATGACAGGCAAGAGACAGCTCGATTTTTGCGTGTTTTGTTGCCAATCGGCCACAGATCACCGCGGGTCACCGAGGAGTGCTCCCGGGAGCGCTGGGTCCGATCAAGCTTCTGACGAAAGCAGGAAATTCGCGCGCCGCTGCTGTCAGGCGATCAGGCCACCCTAGAAGCGCAGGCTCTCGGTCGCTCGCCGGCTCCTGAAGGGCTGAAAAAGGAGCCGCACTGCCCTTCTCGCGCCGTATGGCCACCGATTCACGCGAACGGGAAATAGAATCGAAGGGCCGCCAGGAAGGACGGCCCTCAACTGCTCTCCCCAGGGAAAGGAGATCAGTTCTCTAGAAATAGATGCGGGCGCCCGTATAAAAGAGGTTGAAGTCGTCGAGGGGTGCCGCGATGTGTTGCAGATTTTTGTCGACCAAAGTCACGTCCGGCGTGAAATGCTGCCAGACTGCGAAGAGATGCATCCCGGACTTTTCTAGCTCCTGATCCAACGCGAGGGACCAGCGGTTGACGTCGGCGCCAGTGATCTCGGTATTTACGGCCACATTCTGAAAGGTGAACGCCGGAAGGAACCGATCGGCGGGGATGCCCCCGACGTTTGTTCCATTGGCGGGGAAGACTCCGCCAAGGCTACTCGCGCCAAGGCCGTTATGGATGTCCGAGTAGCCGCCCCAGAACGAGGTTTGTCCAAGCGTATCCAGCCCGAACCACGGCATCTTTCGCTGGATGCCGGCCTGAACGTCCCAAGCGCTCATCACAGGGTCGCTGGTTCCGGTAAAGACGCCCGCGTCAACTGTGTTGCTGTCATTGTTCTGCGAGAAGCTGAAGGCGCTGAAGACGAAGAGGCCGGTCGGCTTGTGCTTGATCGAGGCCGAGCCTGCCCAATCCTGGATGTCTCGGCTGAAGTTCGTAAACCGGCTTTTGTTCGTTGGGGTTGGGCTTGGTCCATTGGCATCCCCGCCGCCACCGCTCTGCAGGCGCTCGTCGCTGGTTTGCGAGTAGCCTATGCCCGCGCCCACCTCGAAGGCCTCACCCCATTCCTTCTTGTAGCGTAGGGCGGCGCCCCACTCGTAGTTTTCAAAAAAGCCGACTGAGGCGCTGAAGCCTTCCCAAGTCGGACTCCAATAGGCGACACCGTTCTTGCGCGTAGAGCAAACGAAGGCGTTGGTTGAATCGTAGCACATCGAAATGTTCTGCCATTTCAGCGTAGTCTTGGCCGTCGCTGCATTGGGCGCCGAACCCAACAAACCCTCCGCATTGTCAAAACCCTGCGGGCGCAAGAAGAAGCCCTGCATCATGCGGTTGTCGGAGTGCATGGTGTCTTCGAGGTCCGTCACGTTGGTGTCCTTGGTGATGTTGTAGACAGGCGTGGCGGTCAGGCCCAAGCGCACTTCGCCGAGCTTCTTATTGTTGACGTAAAAAAATGAATGACGAACGTTTAGCCTCCCAAGAGGGTCGTTGGCGTTGTCATCGTCGAACTGGTTCAACTTCGCAGAGTTAGCTTCCGTGGTTTCGATCTCAAGCCGATAACCTCCAGACCAATCGCCGGAGATTTTCGCTGAGCCCTTCACGCCGAAGCGTGAGGATTCGTAGTTGTTGTCGACGGTATAGCTCCCCCTCTCATGGCCATCATCCCAGAAGAGGATGGCCTTGTTGACCTGGCCATAGAGGGTCACCGAGACCTTCTTGTTGCCCTTGCGAACCGTGGTCGCTTCGAGATCGGCAACGCGCTTTTCGAGATCGGCGCAGCAATCGCCGCCTAGATCGGCGGCTCTTGCGGGGGCGTGCGGATACGCGCCCATGAATAAAGTCGCGCCGGCGGCGATGAGCAGGCGAGATCGAAGCCCCAGTCCCCTAACCATGATTCTAACCCCCGTTTTATGTGACTAAACACTACCAAAGAGGTCGTGTTTGGCAATGAACCCCCATTTCTTTGTTTGGTCGGTCGTTAGAAAGGCTTTGCTCTGTGATAGATCTGCAACAGAGGCTAGAACGGTGAAGCTCCCCGGGCGACTCGAGCCAGCGGACGGGCGGTCCACTGGTGGCTCCAGACGAAATGGCGACAGCTTGGAAACCAGGTTAGGCTGATCGACGCCCTCGTCGCGGCTTCGCATTCCTCCGGCGTCTCAAGGTCCTAATGAGTAACGGCGACGTTTCCAAGATTGGACAGGCGCGCGACATCTCCGTCGTCGGCTCTGGCCCAGCAGGTCTCGCCGCCGCGCTCGCGCTCGCCCATGTGGGCGCCGACGTCGCGTTGATCGGGCCCGCACCGGCCAAGACCGGCGCCACCTCGCTCGAAACGAGAACGGCGGCGTTGCTCACAAGCTCAGTCGACCTGTTGAAGGCGTTGCAGGCGTGGCCGGCGCTCTCGTCTCAGGCCGCGCCGCTCAAGGCCATCCGCATCATCGACGCCTCACGGAGCGTGTTCAGGGCGCCCGACATCGAGTTCAAGGCGAGCGAGCTCGGGCTCGAAGCCTTCGGCTACAACATTGCCAACACCGCGCTGGTCGAGGGGCTTTATGCGCGCGCGCAACAGGTGTTGCCTGCGGTCATCCCGGCAAGCGTGAGGCACATCGCGCTTGGCGGGAGCGAGGCCCTGCTCACCTTGAGCGAAGGCGCGCCTATGCGCGCGCGTCTCGTGGCCGGCGCCGACGGCAAGCGGTCGATCTGCCGCGAAAGCGCACAGATCGCCGTGACCGAGCGGCGTTACGACCAGGCGGCCATCGGCACGAGCTTTCGCCACACGTTGCCTCATGGAGGCGTCTCGACCGAGCTGCACAAGGAGCAAGGCTCGGTGACCACCGTGCCGCTACCCGACCCTCGCGCCTCGAGCCTGATCTGGGTCGGCCCTCTTTCCGAGATCGTGCCCTTGATGCAGCTCGACGAGGCACGCTTCGAGGACACGCTCGGCGAGCGCCTTGGCGGTCTTCTCGGCAGCCTCTCGGAGGTCGGCGTGCGTGCCCAGTTTCCGGTGGCGGGGCAAAGCGCCGGAACCGTGGCGCAGAACCGTACCGCCCTGGTGGGCGATGCGGCCCACATCCTGCCGCCGATCGGCGCGCAAGGATTAAATCTCGGCTTGCGCGACGCGGCGGCCCTTGCCGACTGCGTTGCCGACGCGCTGCGGCGGGGCGGCGATCCTGGCGGCGAGGAGGCGCTCGCTGCCTATCGGCGCGCCCGGAAGCTCGACGTGCTGACGCGAACCGTCGGCGTCGATCTCCTCAGCCGCTCGCTGCTCACCTCGCTCATTCCCTTGCAGGCGGCGCGCGGCATCGTCTCGCACGGGCTCAACGCGCTTCCCCCTTTGCGCCGCATCGTCATGCGTCTCGGGCTCGCCTCTCCGAGCGAGCTCCCGACCCTGATGCGGCCCGCCCCGGGTTGAGCGCCGTTCCGGACTTGACGCCCCTCCCCGCATTTGCCACGAGGTGTGGCCTCCAGCACCCAGTGCGAATTCGACAATCCAACGACAAGGAGCGTGTCAGTGGCCAAACGCTCTGACATCCCGCCGCTTCGCGACCTGCGTTATCGGTTCGAGTATCTCGGCTTACGCTTCCTGATCGGGCTCGTCAGGCTGCTTCCGCTCGACCTCGCGGGGACCATCTCAGCCAAGGCGTGGCGTCTCCTCGCGCCCCACAACCGCCGGCACAAGCGCGCGCTTGCCAATCTTGAGCGGGCCTTCCCCGAGAAGAGCACCGCGGAACGGGAACGCATTGCCCGCGCCATGTGGGAGAATCTCGGGCGGGTGATGGTCGAGACCATGAGTATCGACCGCATCCTGAACGATCCTTCGCGGCTGCACACCACCAACGGGCACTGGATCACGCGCTACAAGGAGAAGATGGGGCCGGTCCTCATCGTCACCATGCACATGGGCAACTGGGAGCTCGGCATGTGGCCGGTGACCTTGGCCGGCGTGCGCCCGGCCGGCGTCTACCGGCAGGTCAAGAACCCTTATGTCGACCGCTACCTGCGCGCTCAGCGCCAGAGGCTTTATCCCGGCGGCTTGTTCGGCCGCGGCCGCGCCGCGGGCCAGGACGAGACCCAGAAGACGGCGCGCCTCATCATGGATTATGTGCGCCAGGGTGGCCGGCTCGGCTTCATCTCCGATCTCTATGACGCGCACGGAATCGCAGTGCCGTTCTTCGGGCATCCCGCCAAGAGCATGCCGATCGCCGCCATGATCGCGCGCCGGGTCGGCGCCCGCATCTGGATCGGACGCTGCCTCCGCATCGGCAACCGCGCCTGCTTCGACGTCAATGTGAATGAGCTCAGGATTCCGCGCACCAGCAACCAGGCCGAGGACATCCGCTCCATCACCGCCGCGATCCAACGCCACTTCGAAATCTGGATCCGCGAGACGCCCGAGCAATTCATGTGGTCAAACCGGCGCTGGTCCTGAGCACAAGCCTGAACGACCGTTGACAGCACCGCTTGGCTTCGCTCTTATCTTATAAAGACTCGGGGATAGGTGTCGTGCCATGTCTACCGTCCGCAGCGCCAGATACCAGATCGGCCAAGTGGTGCGCCACAAGGTCTATCCGTTTCGTGGCGTGATCTTCGACGTGGACCCGACCTTCAGCAATACAGAGGAATGGTACCGCTCCATTCCGCAGGAGGTCAGGCCCAACAAGGACCAGCCCTTCTATCATCTGCTCGCCGAGAATGCCGATACTGAATACATCGCCTATGTCTCCGAGCAGAATCTCATCCCCGATGCCTCGGACGAGCCGCTGCGCCACCCGCAAGTGCCCGAGCTGTTCGAGGACCTGAGGGACGGCATCTACCGCTTCCGCTTCCTGCAAGAGCACTGAGCCGCGATACGAGCCGTGCGTGGGTCAAGCGAAAGGCCGCCCCGAGAACCCGGCGCGGCCTTGTTAAGTCTCCAGACCTTGTAAGCCTAAGTCGGCGCTTACGGCGTCGCTGGCGCGGCGGGCTTCTTCTGCGCCGCCGAGGAGGTGGCGGTTCCAGCCGGGGCTGCCCCGGCGGCGGCGGCCGGGTCACCGGTCTGCTGAGCCTCTTTCTTCTGCTGCGCCTCGGCCGCCTTGGCGGCGAGCTCAGCCTGACGCTTGCGGAACATCTCCATCAGCTGGCGTCGCGACTCTTCGTATTTGGCGCTGTCCACCGGCGCGCCGTCGTAGGCTTTGCCGAAACCAGTCAGAGGGACAGGAAAGCCCATCGTCTTCTGCTGGATGTTCATGGCGGCAACGACCATCTGCTTGCCCTTGCGCATGCTGTCGAACAGCTCCTTCGTCAGCTCGAGCTGCACCTGGCAGCTCGTGGGGAAGCAGATCGTGTATTGCAGCTGGATCGGTTGCTCTTCATCGATCTTGATCTGCACGCCTGCCGGAATAACGAGCGCGTAAGCGGTCGGCACCCTGACGAGAAGCTGCTGCTTCTCCTCACCTTCGACCTTACGCACGGCGGCGGCGATCAGGACCATGCCGGTATTGGGCTCGAGCCCCTCGTGATTGGTGAGGCAGATTTCCTTGTTATTGGTCTGATCGCTCTTCATGCAGAGCTTGACCCAGGCGTCCTCGGGCGCTCCGCCGACAGATGGTGCCGCAGCCACGGGCGCGCCAGCTGCTGAAGGTGCGGCGCCCCCAGGGGCTGCCGGTGCGGCGGCTGGCGGCGTTTTTGGCG
>DASYIU010000268.1:0-5297 GCA_035997285.1 Methyloceanibacter sp.
CCAGCGCGCACCGCTCAGGCCGGCACGAAGCCAGGTGAGACGTTCGGCAACGCTCTCGGGGATCTCGATGGCGGAGAAGAGTCTGGGCATCGGCGGGAGCTCGCTTGACGAAGTCAGACTCACGGGCAGGGGTTGGGGTAGTCAAGCCGGCTCTGCTCGATGTCCGCGAGCACATGCTCTGGAAGCTTCAGGTTTACCGCGGTCGCGCTGATCATCACCTTCGCCGCGCTGGCGACCGTCGTTCTTTTCGGCGATCGATTGCTCGCGATCTTTGGCCCGGAATTTACCTCCGCCAAGCTGCCGCTCGTCATCCTCATGGCGTGCCAGTTCCCCCACGCCATGTTCGGGCCAAGCGTATCCTTACTGACGGTCATTGGCGCGCAGCGGCAAAATGCGGCACTCGCAGTCGCGACCCTCGCAGTGCTGGCGATCAGCAATGCCGTGCTGGCACCCCTTTACGGCGTGCTCGGAGCGGCGATCGCCGTGGCCATCGCGACGCTCTTCTGGCTGGTGGCTTGCGCCGTCGTGCTCGGGCGCGTGAGCGGGCTCAGGACCGACGCCCTATACCTGCTCGGAAGGTCCGCCTCGCCTCGCTCGGCGCCGGCCTAGCCGAACACGCCGCCGGAAAGCTCGACGGCGCCGTGCTGCTCAAGCTTCTGTTCGGCCTGCTCGGTCGCGAACAGCGTGGTCCAGAGCAGCCAGAGGACAAAGGCCGCAATGGTCAGAAGGGCGATGGCGGCGCCAATTTTGCCGAAATGTAGGGGCATCCGATGAGGTGAGGTCCTTGCCGAGGCGAGCAACCTAGCCAAGTCGCCGCTCCCGATCAATCTGGCTTTCGAACTAAGGGTGGAATAAATCCGTCCACTCCCCGGGATCTTTAGGGTCGAGGAATGCCCATGGCAAAGCTCGGTGGCGGCGGAGAATCCGCCACAAGCAACATCCTCGTGATCTGCCCCACCCATCGCGACTATCGCGAGCTGCCGCTCCTTTCCACTCCCGGCATCAACTACCTCTTCCACGATTATGCGAGCGCGAGCCTCGAGGACCTGATCAGCAAGACCACGCCTGACGGCGAGCTTGCTGCCGATCCCCTGGCCGAGATCGATCGCATCCTTGCAACGATCGACGGTATGAAGGTCGCCGCCGTCATCAGCACCGACGACTACCCAGGCTCGGCGCTCGCCGCTGGCGTGGCCAAGCGGCTCGGACTCCCCGGGCCCGAGCCAGAGATCGCACTCATCTGCCAGCACAAATATCTGTCGAGGATGGCGCAAGCCAAGCTCGTGCCCGATGCCGTCCCGCCTGTTGCGCTCATCGACGTGGCTCAAGGGGCGCCGGTTCCCGGCGACCTCAGCTTCCCGCTCTTCGTGAAGCCGGTGAAGTCCTTCTTCTCCATCGGCGCAGAGAAAATCGCTTCGGCGGCTGAGCTTGCCGCTCTCGTGCCCCGCTGGGCGGAGCTCGATCAATTCTTTCTGCCGTTGGACCGGATGCTCGAGCGCTATGCCGGCACGAGCATCGGGACGAAGCGGCTGATCGCCGAGGGGCTGCTCGAAGGGGTGCAGGTCACCGTCGAGGGCTATGCCTATGGCGGGCTGGTGCGCATCATGGGGGTGGTCGATTCGATCATGTTCCCCGGCACGATTGCCTTCTCGCGCTTCGAATATCCGTCAGCTTTGCCGGAAGGCGTGCAGGCGCGCATGGCCGAACTTGCCACGACCCTGATGAGAGGGCTCGGCTTCGACGACGGCCTGTTTAATATCGAGATGATGTACGACGCGGACGCCGATCGCATTGCCATCATCGAGATCAACCCTCGCATGGCCTCGCAATTCGCCGACCTCTACGAGAAGGTCGACGGCACCAACAGCTATGAGGTGCTTCTCGCCATCGGGCAGGGACGGGCGCCCGCGTTCACCCCGCGGAAGGGACGCTACGGCTTTGCCGCGAGCTGCGTGCTGCGCACGTTCGAGGACCATCTCGTCGTGGCGCTGCCCAGCGAGGCCGATATTGCGCAGCTTTCTCGCCTTTATCCGGGCATCAGGGTGGAGCTGCATGCCGCGATCGGGCGCAAGCTCTCAGACGAGCTGCAGGACGGGCAGAGCTATCGCTACGGCATCATCAATCTCGGCGGCTGCGACCGCGACGACGTGCTCGAGCAATTCGAAGCGTGCCGGGAGAGGCTCGGGATCGTGCTTCAGCCCACAAGCCCGCGGCCACCGGCTTTAAGTCCGGTGTAACGCCGCAGGCCCATCAGTTGTTCTTCATCGTGGTGTTGATCCAATCGGTAAACGAGGCGACCCGGGCATAGGTGCCGGGCATGGTCGGGTCGCCGCATTGGACACCGCCGCCGACGATGCCGACCTGGAGGTAGCCGCCCTCATTGGTCTGAACGACCAGGGGGCCGCCGCTGTCGCCGAAGCAAGCGTCTTTCGCCCCCTTCGGCCCGGTGGCGCAAATCTCGTTGGCGCCGATGGCGGTGAGGCCCGCGGCCTCATCGGCCTGGCTGCACGACGCGTTGTCGATCGATTCGACGTCGACGAAGCGAAGCTTCTGCGGCGACTCGATCTCACCCACCTCGGGTACGCGACCGCCGCTTCGGGTCCCGGCCTGGGCAACGCTGCCGGCGCATTCAGGCCGGGAAACAAGCGCGTTATATTTGTCGACCAGGGCGTTGTATTTGGACTTCAGGTCTCCATAGGCCTCGTTGAAATTCTTGACGATCTCGAAGTCCCAGGTGACGCCCCAGCCGCTCACGGTGAGCTTCCTGCCGGGGACAACAAGGGCCTCATCTGACGCTGCGTCGGCAAGCTTGATGACCGGAGCATTGGGAACCGGCTGCTTCAGCTTGATTAGGGCGAGATCGTTCTTTGCGGGAAGTCCGGAGAAGCCATCGAACTTGATGACCTTCTCGGCGGCGACGTTGTGCGTCCTCTTGCGGTCGATGCTGCCATAGCCGACCACGACCTCAGGCACGTTGTCGAAGTCGACGCAGTGCGCGGCCGTGAGCACCCATTGATTGGAGACGAACGACCCGCCGCAATTGTAATAGCCCGTCGCCCGGTCGTGGATTTCCAGCAGCACCTGCCAGGGGAACTGGCCCTCCCGGGCTTCCTCTCCGCCGACGATCATCTCGGTGCTAGCGGCGGTATTGGCGTTTTCGGCAGGGGCATTGGTGTCTTCGGCAGACGCCGGTCCGAGCAGCCCACAGATCACCCCCAGAAGCAAAAGAACGCGGGATGTTGGACCATGAACTCTGGTCATTATTTCCTCGAGGACGAGGGGAACGCAAAGATCAATTGGCCTTTAGGGTCTGCTTGATCCAATCATTGAACGACGACACGCGCGTATAGACGCCGGGATAAAGCGGATTGCCGCATTGCGGACCCCAGCTCACGATCCCGACTTGGACGAAGCGCCGGTCGTTGCTAGCGGGGGCGACGAGCGGACCGCCGCTATCGCCGAAACAGGAGTCCTTGCCGCCACTCGGACCCGTGGCGCAGATTTCAGTGTCGCCGATGGCGAAGGCGGGAACTTGCAGCGAGTCGTAGACCGCCTTGCATTCTTTCGAATCGATGACCTCGATGTCGACCTCATGCAGCTTGCGCGGCGCTTCGAGCTCGTTCTGATCGAGCAGCTTGCGCTCCGACACCGACCGGCGCCCGGCCATGACGTCCATCGAATTCTGGAAAGCCTGGAAGTCCCAGATCGCGCCCCAACCGGTGACGGTGACCTTGGCGCCGGCAGGCAGTAGACTGTGATCCTCGGCGGCGTCGGCAAAGCTGATCGCCGGCGCGTTGGGGATCGGTTTCTTCAGCTTGATCAGCGCGAGATCGGCCTTTTTGCCGGCGAGATAGCCCGGATTCACGGTGATCTTCTCGCTCTGGATCTTGGTGGTCTTGGTTCGGTCGGTGCTGCCATAGCCGACCACCACCGAGGACGTATCGAGCACGCAATGCCCGGCCGTCAGAACCCACTGATCGCCAATGAGCGAGCCACCGCAAAAGCCGACATTGTCGGCCATCGAGCTATAGAGGCGGACTTGCCAAGGGTACTTGCCCTCGTCAGCCGGGTGTCCCCCTACGATCATATCCGTGTCGGATTGAGCGAGCGCTTGACCGGGTCCGCCGCAAACGAAGCCGGCAAGCAACAGCAGTTGTGAAACAAGTACGTGGACTCGCGTCATATGATGTTCTCCGGGAACCGAGGTTTGTTGTTGTTTGGAGGTTTGCGATGAACCGTGGCGTCTCTTGGTATAGGAAGCATTTTATCTAATGGGCGCTGACCCTGTACATTAAACTTTATTGAGGTTGAGGGGGCTCGCGAGATGCCCACTGAGATGAAAGTCGATTTCGGTGCCGCTCTCGATGCCATCGAGGCCAGGCTCGAGAGGCGCGATCCTGCAAAGGAGATTGCGCCTGAGCTGCGCGTCCTTATGGAAACACTTCCTGACGACTCCCCGCACCGCCCCCGCGCGCTACGCCTGCGGGGAATTGTGTTCAACCGGTTGAGGGATCCGAAAAAGGCGCTCGCCTTCTTGCACCAGGCGAGGCAAGCGGCCATCGACCAACAGAACCTTGCCGAGATCGTACGGGCGGGCCGCGAAATCGCTGTGGTCCATGCCTGGCGCGGCGAGGATCGCGATGGGGCGCTCGCGCTGCTCCGCGCCGTGGCCGCGGCGCATCTCCAGAACGATGACGCCGCCGCGACGCTGGCCCTCGCCGAGGTCGGCCGCATCGAGCTCGAGGCTCGGCGGTTCGACGAGGCGGCAAGACTTTTCAGTCTGATGGCGGACAGAGATCCTCAGCCGCTGGAGCCCTACCAAGTCTTCCGCATACAGATCAATCTCTGCCAAGCGCTGAATCGGCTGGATAAGCACGAGGAGGTGCTGAAGCTGACAAAGAGCCTGGTGGAGGATCCGACTGCTTACAACAAACGCCTGATCTTCCTTATCCTGCTCGAGGAGGCGCGGGGGTACGCGGGAATGGAGGATTTCCCTGCCGCCGCCAACAGCCTCGGCATTGCCCGCCGCCTCCTGCCTCCGGACGAGAACGAGTTCGAGCATGACGAATATCGGGAGGCGGAGGCCGAGATCGGGGTGGCGCGGGGAGAATCGTCGGCCATAGAGGATCTCAAGACCCTTGCCGATAAGTACGCCGATCCGTCACTGACCGTGCGTGCCGCCAATTTGCGCATGATGGCGGCGCAGGTCCTGTTCAACACCAACAAGGCTGCAGAAGCGGTGGGGCTGCTCGCCGATGCCTTGCGCGATGCCGTCAAGCGGGGCCTTCCCGACCTTG
>DASYIU010000269.1:0-8952 GCA_035997285.1 Methyloceanibacter sp.
TGGATATGGTGAGCTTGCCCGTCATGCGCTCAGGATGCTGAGAGAGCGGCGGCTTGGCAATCGCCAATGCGATGGCGACCGGGCCCAAGAGCCGGTGGTACCCCCTAGGAGAATTGAACTCCTGTTTTCAGGTTGAAAACCTGACGTCCTAACCATTAGACGAAGGGGGCCTGCGCTCTAGAGCCCCGTGATATAGAAAGCTTTGCCCGAGCCCGCAAGAACGCGCCTATGAGCGCGGGTCGGCGGCGTCCTCGATCATCAGCTCGACGCTTTCGCGGCCCTGCCAGCTCGTCCGCCGCAAGTGGCCTACCACGTGGAGCGGAAGCCCCTCGCCTTTGAGGAGAAACGTCCCGAGCGGCGTGTCCGCCACGCGGAAGGCGCAAGCCTCGATGCGCGTCCCGTCAGAGGCCTGAAGCGTGCAACGGACATGGAGGTCCTTCATGCTGCGTACCCGGCTGAGACGGTGGGCCGGAAAGACGAAGCGCGGCTCAGGGTGCCCCGGCCCGTAGGGGCCTGCGCGATCGAGCAGGTCCATCAGCTCCTTGCTCGCTCCGCCGGCTGAGAGAGCGCCGTCAATGGCGAAGTGGCGGATGGCGATCGCTTGGGCCACCGGTTTTGCCAGACGCTCGAGTAGGAACGCCTGCACCGCCTCTTGCTTGCGGCGTTCAAGCTTGAACCCTGCGGCCATGGCATGCCCGCCGCCTTTGAGCAGGAGCCCGTCTTGCACGGCCGCCCTCACCGCGGCGCCAAGATCGACGGCGGCAATCGAGCGCGCCGATCCCGTGGCGGTGCCGTCAGGCTCCAGCGCAGAGACGAAAGCCGGAACATGGAAGCGGTCGGCGACGCGGCTGGCGATCAACCCGAGCAGGCCCTTATGCCAGTCCTCGGCGGCGATAAAGAGCAAAGGCTGATCGGGGGACGTGGCAAGCGAGGCTTCGGCATGCGCGAAGGCTTCCTCGAGCATGCGCTCCTCGATTGCCCGCCGTTCGGTATTGAGAGTTTCGAGCTTCGCGGCAATGGCGCGCGCCTCGATCTCGTCGTCGCAGCCGAGCAGCCGCGCGCCGAGGCTCGAAGCGCCGACCCTGCCGCCGGCATTGATGCGCGGACCCAAGATGAAGCCGAGCGTGTAGGAGGTGGGGGCTTCGTCGATGCGCGCCACGTCGGCAAGAGCGCGCAAGCCTTGATTGTGCCTGAGGCGCATGAGCTTGAGCCCCTTGGCCACGAAGGCGCGGTTCGCCTCCTTCAGCGGCACCACGTCGCAAACGGTGGCAAGCGCCACGAGGTCGAGCAGACTAAGAAGATCAGGCTCGGCGCGGTCGCGGTAATAACCGTCGCGGCGGAGCGCCCGCGTCGTCGCCACCAGGAACAGGAACACGACGCCCGCCGCAGCAAGATGCCCCTGGCCGGAGAGATCGTCCTGGCGGTTGGGGTTCAGCACCGCGAATGCGGGGGGCAGCGCCTCGTCGGCCTGGTGGTGATCGATGATGATGACCTCGGCGCCGGCATCGTTGGCGGCGGCGACCGCAGCCTCAGCCGTGGTGCCGCAATCGACGGTGAGGATGAGGCGCGCGCCGTCTTTCACAAGGCCGGTGAGCGCCGCCGGCGTCGGCCCATAGCCCTCGCTGAGCCGGTCGGGGATGTAGGTCGCGAGACTTTGCCCATGCGCCCGCAAGAAGCGCTCGACCAGGGCAACTGACGCCGCGCCATCGACGTCGTAGTCGCCCAATACGGCGATCGCCTCGCCGCCCTTGATTGCTGACGCAAGGCGCTCCGCTGCCCTCTCCATGTCTTGCAGGCGCGAGGGATCGGGCAGGAGGGTGCGGAGCGATGGGTCGAGATAGCGGGAGACGGTGTGGGCATCGGCGCCGCGGGCGGCAAGCACGCGGCCAAGCAGCTCCGGCAAGCCATGCGCCTGCGAGATGGCCGTGGCGGCAAGGGCTCGCGCCGGATGCAGTCGCTCGACCCAGCGACGCCCCCGCGCGGAATGCTCAACGCCAAGCAGTGCGGGCGGGCTCTCGCCTTCCGCCGTTTGATATTTCAGGGCCGCCGTCACGCCACGCCATCCACTCGGTTGGAACTTCCGAAGCGCAAGTGTAGCCGATTCGGAGGCGCCTCCCCGTCAGTCGAACTTGCTGATGTCGGGATGCTCGGTCTTGATCCAGCGCACCGTGCGGGTCGAGGCGCGCATCACCACAGTGTGGGTGAAGATCGCCTCCTTGGTGAAACGCACGCCTTCGAGCAATGAGCCGTCGGTGATGCCGGTGGCGGCAAAGGAGAGATCGCCCATCACCATGTCACGCATGTGGTATTTGCGACCAAGATCGATGATGCCGGCGGCGCGGGCTCTCGCCCGATGTTGCTCGTTCGCCGCCACCAGCCGTCCCTGTATCTGGCCGCCAATACAGGCGAGTGCGGCGGCAGCGAGCACGCCTTCAGGCGCGCCTCCGGTGCCCATATAGATGTCGATGCCGGTCTCCAACGGCTCGGTGACGTGGATCACGCCGGCAATGTCGCCATCGCCGATGAGGCGAAGAGCTGCGCCAGAGGCGCGCACCTCCTCGATGAGCTTGGCGTGGCGCGGCCGGTCGAGGATGCAGACGGTGATCTCGCTCACCGGCACGCCTTTGGCGAGAGCGAGCGCCTTGAGATTGTCGGCAGGAGACGCGTCGAGATCGACCAGGCCCTCGGGGAAGCCCGGGCCGATAGCCACCTTCTCCATATAGATGGTGGGTACCTTCATGAGGCTGCCGCGCTCGGCCATGGCCAGCACCGAGAGCGCGTTGGGGAGCGCCTTGGCGCACAGCGTCGAGCCCTCTACCGGATCGACCGCAAGATCGACCTTATGACCCGATTCCCCGCCGGCGCCGACCGTCTCGCCGATATAGAGGAGCGGCGTCTCGTTCTCCTCGCCTTCGCCGACAACCACCACCCCTTCGATGGGCAGGCGCGCCAGCTCCCGGTACATGGCGGCGGCCGCAGCCTCGTCGGCGGCGGCCTCGTTGCCGCGGCCACGCCAGAGAGCCGCGGCCACGGCGGTCGCCTCGGTCACCCGAACGATATCGAGCGCCAACGCGCGGTCGAGCTCGGTCTTGGCCGCAGCCTTCAACACGTCCGATCCTCCCTGCCCTCACGCGATCTTAGTCGCCGCGCGTAGGGTTACACATTCACTATCACAGTTTTTCGATGCGGATCATCTGTGGCTTGGCATCGACATTACCATCGCGCTCGATCCCGGCCAGCGCTTTTCGGATTGCGGCCTCGGTGGTTTGATGGGTGATCATCACCACGGCCGCCGGGGCGCCTTCATGGCGCCGCTTGAAGCCCGGCAGCTCGGCGCGCGGACGCCGCTGCACAATGCTCTCGATGGAGATCCCCTGCTCTGCCATGCGGCCGGCGATGGCGGCGAAGGCCCCGGTCCGGTCGTAGACCGAAAGCCGGATATAGTAGCCGCCTTCGTGCGCCCGCATCTGCGCCTTCTTGTACGGTTTCAGATTCTTGGCCTTGGTGCCGAAGGGCGGCAGGATCAGGCCGCGGGCGATGTCGATGAGGTCGCTGGTCACCGCCGAGGCGGTGGGACCGCCACCGGCGCCGGGCCCGATCAGCATGACGTCGCCCACGAAGTCGCCGTCGATGGCAACGCAATTCTGCACGCCGTCGACCTCGGCGATGGCGGTGTCCTTCGGCACCATGGTCGGATGCACGCGCTGCTCGATGCCGCTCTCGGTGCGGAGCGCCACGCCAAGGAGCTTGATGCGGTAGCCGAGATCGCCAGCGGCCTCGATATCGGCCGGGGTGATGGTCTCGATGCCCTCGACATAGACGGACTCGAAGCTCGCGCGCGTGCCAAAAGCCAGGCTCGTGAGCAGAGCGAGCTTATGGGCGGTGTCGAAGCCGCCGATATCGAAGGTGGGATCGGCTTCGGCATAGCCTTGCGCCTGCGCCTCCTTCAACACATCGGCGAAGCTCCGGCCCTCCTGCTCCATCAGGGTGAGAATGTAATTGCAGGTGCCGTTGAGGATACCGTAGACGCGGGAGATGTCATTGCCTTGCAGGCTCTCGCGGATGACCTTGACCACCGGGATACCGCCGGCGACGGCGGCCTCGAAGTTGAGCGCAACCCCGTTCTTCTCGGCAAGGGCGGCAAGGCTGGGCCCGTGATGGGCCAGCAACGCCTTGTTGGCGGTGACGACGTGCTTCCCTGAGCTGAGCGCCGCCTCGACCGCCTGTTTGGCCACGCCCCCCTCGCCGCCGATCAGCTCGACGAAGACGTCGATGTCCGGATCCTTGGCGAGAGCGACCGGGTCTGGCACGAAGCGCAAGCCCGAGATGTCGGCGTCACGGTTCTTGAGCCGGTTCTGCGCCGAAACGGCGACCACCTCGATCGGACGTCCGGCACGCGCGGCGAGCGTGTCCTTGCGCGCTTTAAGGAGCCGCAACAGACCGCTGCCGACGGTGCCGATCCCGGCGAGCCCAAGCTTCAGTCCATCCGTCATCGGAAAGGATCAGAACGACCGATTCGCCTTAGAGGCAATGGGAATGACGTTATGCATGGTCTTGGCGGATTCGGAGAGGAACCTCCGAATGTTGCGGGCGGCTTGGCGGATACGCTGCTCGTTCTCCACGAGCGCGATGCGGACATAGCCCTCGCCATACTCGCCGAAACCCACTCCGGGCGAGACGGCGACCGAGGCCTTTTCGAGGATAAGCTTGGAGAATTCGAGCGAGCCGAGATGAGCGAACATCTCGGGGATCGGCGCCCAGGCGAACATGGTGGCGGGGGGCGAGGGGATCGGCCAGCCGGCCCGGGTCATGGCGTCGACCAGGCAATCGCGGCGGCGCTTATAGATCGCGCGGATCTCGTCGATGCAGTCCTGCGGGCCGTTCAGCGCCGCGGCGGCAGCCACCTGGATCGGGGTGTAGGCGCCGTAATCGAGATAGGACTTCACGCGAGTGAGCGCATGGATCAGCCGCTCGTTACCCACGGCGAAGCCGACGCGCCAGCCGGGCATGGCGTAGGTCTTCGACAGGGTGGTGAACTCAACCGCGATGTCCATGGCGCCCGGGACCTCAAGGATCGAGGGCGGCGGTTCGTCCCCGAAATAAATCTCGGCATAAGCAAGATCGGAGAGCACGATCAGCTCGTGCTTCTTGGCGAAGGCGACCACCTCCCGATAGAAGTCGAGATCGGCGACGACAGCGGTGGGATTGGCAGGATAGTTGAGCACCAGCGCCGATGGCTTCGGCACCGAGTGCCGCACTGCCTTGTCGAGCGAGGTCATGAATTGGGAATCGGTGCGCGCCGGCAGATGCCTGATGACGGCGCCCGACATGATGAAGCCGAACTCGTGAATGGGATAAGTCGGGTTCGGCACGAGGATCAAATCGCCAGGGGCGGTGATCGCCTGGGCCACGTTGGCGAAGCCTTCCTTGGAGCCGAGCGTCACCACCACTTGCGTGGCGGGATCTAGCTTCACGCCGAAGCGCCGCGCATAATAGGCGGCTTGCGCCTTGCGTAATCCCTGAATTCCCTTAGAGGCGGAATAGCGATTGGTGCGGGGATCGCGCACCGTCTCGACGAGTTTGGCGACGATATGCTCGGGCGTCGGCATGTCGGGATTGCCCATGCCGAAATCGATGATGTCGTCGCCGCGCGCGCGCGCCTCGGCCTTGAGCTTGTTCACCTGCTCGAAGACGTAAGGCGGCAGCCGCTTGATTCTATGGAAATCGCTGTTCACGTACGCGCGGGTCCCCACACCCCGATCAGAACCCGAAAGAAGATCCCACTTGAACCATAGAAGCGGGCCACGGGGCAAGCCGCTCCCGCGTTAGCAGACCGGCCGCTAGTCTTGCTTTGCAGCGGGCGTAGCCGGCGCCGGC
This sequence comes from Methyloceanibacter sp., assembly GCA_035997285.1. GTDB lineage: Bacteria > Pseudomonadota > Alphaproteobacteria > Rhizobiales > Methyloligellaceae > Methyloceanibacter. The sequence continues at coordinate 5,878 of DASYIU010000269.1, forward strand.
GCGGCCGCATCTTGCTGCGTTGCACCCTCCTGCTTCGCCGCCTTCTCCTGATCGTTCTTCAGCTCGTCGATGGCGGCCTTTTGCTCGGTCTTGGTCAAGGTCTTGTCGTAGTCGCGCAAGAGCACGGCCGAGCTTGCCAGCGGCTGGCCCGCGGTCATGGTGTCGGCGCAAGCGCCGAGTCCCAGCGGGAGCAGGACGGCAAGAAGGCGTAAAGCAAATTGCAGGCAGATGCGCAGCATTTCGCTCAGAACACTGTTCTTGTTGGATCCCTGACGATTGGCATTCCCCGTCACTTGCTATATTGCATAGCACAATGAACCTTCGCGCGAAAGTCGCCGGGGAAATGAGGTTTCCCTATCGAGGTAGCTCAAGCAGGGCTAATTGGGGGTAAAACAAGGACAAATTGATGCAGGAGAGAAATAAGGGTCCGGAAGAACCGGAGCCACAGCAATTTCACATCGACCAGTTCGACGCGCTTGCCAAGAATATGCTGCGCCTGTTCGACCAGGGGGCCCAAGCATTTTCCACGCTCGCCGAGCGTTCCAACGGGCAAGGCCCTTACAGCCTTTCTTCTGAAGCGAGCGAGGCAGCGAAGACGCTTGGCGAGATCGCGCGGCAGTGGGTGAGCGAGCCGAGCAAGTTCGTCGTGGCGCAAAACCAATTGTTCCAGAGCTACGCCGACCTTTGGGGCCGCTCCTTCCGCCGCTTTCTCGGGGAAGAGGTCGAGCCCGTCGTGGTGCCCGAGCCTGGCGACAACCGTTTCAAGGATCCCGACTGGTCCAACGGCCAGTTCTTCGACTTCTGCAAGCAGTCCTATCTCATCACCTCGCGCTGGGCCGAGGACCTCACCCGCAATACCGAGGGCGTCGACGAGAAGACGCGTAAGCGGGCGCTCTTCTACCTGAACCAGATGCTCGCCGCCGCGTCGCCGTCGAACTTCGCCTTCACCAACCCCGAAGTGGTCCGCACCACGCTCGCGACCAACGCCGAGAACCTGGTGCAGGGCATGACCCACTTCGTCGAGGACCTCCAGCAGTCGAAGGATCTGCTGCGCATCAGCCAGACCGACCTGTCCGCCTTCGAGATTGGGCGGAACCTTGCCGTGACCCAAGGCAAGGTCGTGTTCCAGAACGAGCTGATCCAGCTCATCCAATACGCGCCGACGACAGGCGAGGTCTATGAAAGGCCCCTCCTCATCGTGCCGCCGTGGATCAACAAGTACTACATCCTCGATCTCGTGCCGGAGAAGTCGTTCGTCAAATGGGCGGTCGATCAGGGCTTCACCGTGTTTCTGGTCTCCTGGGTCAATCCCGATGCCAAGCTCGCCCGGAAGACCTTCGAGGACTATATGCATGAGGGCGTTCTCACCGCAGTCGACGCCGTCATCCGCCAGACTGGTCGTCCCGACATCAACGCGCTCGGCTATTGCGTTGGCGGCACCTTGCTCGCCTCTACGCTCGCCTATATGGCGGCCAAGGGCGACAAGCGGATTTCCTCGGCGAGCTTCCTCGCCGCGCAGGTCGATTTCAGCGAGGCTGGCGATCTCCTCGTCTTCATCGACGACTCGCAGCTTACGGCGCTCGAGGAGATGATGGCCGAGCAGGGCTATCTCGACGGCTCGCGCATGGCGGCGGTGTTCAACATGCTCCGCCCGCGCGATCTCATCTGGCCCTACGTCATCAACAACTATCTCCTCGGCAAGAAGCCCTTCCCGTTCGACCTCCTGTTCTGGAACGCCGATTCGACGCGGCTGCCGGCCGCCAACCATGCTTTCTATTTGCGCGAGTTCTACCATCTGAACCGCTTGAGCAAAGGCGAGATGCAGCTCGGCGGCGTGAAGCTCGATCTTGGCCGCGTGACGATGCCGATCTACGAGCTGTTCACCAAAGAGGACCACATCGCGCCGGCAGCGTCGGTGTTCCGCGGCAGCAAGCTGTTCGGCGGGCCGGTCCGCCTTACCATGTCCGGGTCGGGCCATATTGCCGGCGTCATCAATCCGCCGGCCAAGAAGAAGTATCAATTTTGGGCGAATGGCCCCGCGGCCACGTTGCAGGAGTGGATGGCGACCGCAACGGAGACGGCAGGCTCGTGGTGGCCGGACTGGGCGGCCTGGCTTGCCGCCTATTCAGGTGACAAGGTGCCGGCACGCGACCCGTCTTCAGGCCCGCTCAAGCCAATCGAGGACGCCCCGGGGTCTTACGTCAAAAGCTCAGTCAGCGCGGAGACTGCTGGCGTGTGAGCGCGCCAAAGCGAAATCCATGTGAATTTTGAATCGTCATGCCCGGCCTTGTGCCGGGCATGACGAATTTCCCCCTCAGATCAAAGACGTGGATGGTCTGAACGAGCCCGGCCATGCCGAAGGCTGTTGCATCAAACAGAAATCATCATGGCAGCCCGAGCACGGAGCTAAGTATTACCGCGAATAACGCGAAGCTGTGGTCGAAATACACTAGTTGCTCAGCGTACGGCTGCGCTAGACCTTCCCTGCCGCGCGGATTCACGCGCGGCATTGGTTGGGGGGACTCGAGTGGGGGCTCGGTGTCAGCGCGCTCGCGTCCGACGCGGCGCTCGGCGTAGCAAGCTTGCGCGCTCGCCTGAGCCGCAACGCCAGTTGTTGGTGCCACGTTTCGTCAGGGCCGACCGCAAGTCGCTTCTGCTCGGTACCGCTCTCGCCTCGACATTTCTCATCGGCAGCGTCCTGGCGCCGAGGGCTGCGTTGGCCGTGCAAACCTGCATCTTAGACTTTGTGCCTTTCGTGCCGATCAATCACACCGGCATCAACGACTCCATAAACTGTTTCAACTTCCCTGCCGCGCACCGGCATTGGGGTGGATGCGATTGGGCTTTCAACGATCAATGACGACCACTCGATCAATCTCACCAACACCTTAACCGGCGTCCTGTTTGCCACAGGGGTGAACGCTAACGGTATCGACACCGACACTATTGGAGATCGTTCTCCGATCATCATTAACAACAGCGGCCCCATAGCGACCGCCGCCTTTTCGTCAGCAACTGGCATCGACGCAAGAACGTACGGCGACACGAGCCCTATCAGCATCACCAATAGCGCTC
>DASYIU010000270.1:0-8751 GCA_035997285.1 Methyloceanibacter sp.
CGTCGGCGCCCATTTTGAGCCCGAACAGCTCGTCGATCTCCTCGTCCTTGGAGGTGAGGAAGATCACCGGCAGCTCGCTGCGTTGGCGGAGACGGCGCAACAGCTCCATCCCGTCCATGCGCGGCATCTTGATGTCGAGGATGGCGAGGTCGGGCGGGCTCTCGGCAAAGCCGTCGAGCGCGCTTGCGCCGTCGTTGTATGTCTGGGTCTTATAGCCCTCGGCCTCGAGCACCATGCGCAAGGAGGTCAGGATGTTACGATCATCGTCAACGAGTGCAATTGTTGGCATTTGGGGGCCCCTTGCGGCGTTCGATGTTGCTTAAGGGTGTTATAGTTTAGGGCTGCGGTCAAATAAGGCAGCATCGGGGCGCGGCTCGCCACCCACTTATCGCAATGCAACAAATATCGTTATGGCGCAAGTAAATAAGTCTCCCGAGATGCCCTCGAAAGCCGCGGTCGCGACCGATGCGCGCGGCCTCGTGCGCGGGGCTTTCAAGGGATCCCTGGCGACCATCGACAGCGCCAACTCTTATCCTTACGCATCCCTTATCACCCTCGCCACCGACGCCTCCGGCGCTCCGAGCTTTCTCATCTCTACGCTTGCCCGCCACACCCGCAATCTCGCCAAGGACGGGCGCGCCTCAGTCCTCATCGACGCCACCGGCGCGCTCGCCGATCCCCTGCAAGGGGCGAGGCTGACCCTTTATGGCCTGGCGGAAAAGACGGCGGAGGAGGGGGTGAGGCGGAGATTCCTCGCCCGGCACCCCGAGGCCGCGTTCTATGCCGACTTCCCCGATTTCGCGTTCTTCCGCCTTGTGGTCGAAGGTGCCCATTATATCGGCGGCTTCGGGCGCATCTTCGATCTCGCCCCAAGCGATCTCGTCGTGCCGATTAAAGGCGCTAAGCGCCTTCTCGATGCCGAAGCTGACATTGTCGAACATATGAACAGCCACCACGCCGACGCGCTCGAGCTTTACGCCACGGCGCTCGCCGGCGCGTCAGCGGGGCCATGGCGCATGGCGGGCATCGATCCCGAGGGCTGCGACATCATCCTTGACGGGGAAGCGCGCCGCATCCTGTTCGCCGGCCCCGTCACCACGCCCGCCGAAGCCCGCAAGGAGCTGATCCGTTTGGCGGCCGAAGCGCGGGCACGCCGCGAAGGCGACGCGTGAAGCGGATCGGCATGGCGATAGCCGTTCTGGCCGCTGCGGCACTGACGGCGCAGGTCCGGGCGGAGACGGCAGCAGACATTCTGAAGAAGCCTTTGCCCGCCGTGTTGGACCCGGCGGCGATCGACCACAGCGTCAAGCCCTGCGTCGATTTCTACCAATATGCCTGCGGCGCGTGGCTGAAGGCCACTCCGATCCCGCCGGACCAGTCGATCTGGTGGCGCTTCAGCGAGCTCGACGAGCACACACACGCCGTGTTGGCGGCGATCCTTAAGGACGCCGCTTCGGGCAAGGGCGCCAAGACCGAGAGCCGCCGCAAGATCGGCGATTACTACGCTTCGTGCCTCGACGAGGCAGCGATCGAAGCTAAGGGCCTTAAGCCCTTCGCGCCGGACCTGGAGCGCATCGCGGCGCTCAAGGACAAGAAGGGGCTCGCCGCGGAGACCGCGCGCCTGCACCTTCTCGGCGCGGCGCCGCTGTTCTTTTTCTCGTCGACGCAAGATTACACGGACGCGACGACTATGATCGCCGAGGCCGACCATGATGGCTTCGCCCTGCCCGACCGCGACTACTATCTGACCGCCGCGTTCAAGGGCGAGCGCGCCGACTATCGCGCACACCTCGCGCGCATGTTCGGCCTGCTAGGCGAAGACGCGAACAAAGCCGAAGCCGAGGCCGAGGCGGCGATGCGCGTCGAGACGGCGCTGGCGAAGGCCGCGATGGGGGTTGTCGAGCGCCGTGAGCCGAAGAACGTCCACCACAAGATGCCGCTCGCGAAGTTTGTGAAGCTGGCGCCGTCGTTCGACTGGACGGCGTACCTCGCCGCGGTCGGTGCTCCCCCCTTCGCCTCGCTCGACGTATCGGATCCGGGCTTCTTCAAGGGCCTCGAGGCCTCGCTCACGTCCATCCCCCTCGACGACTGGAAGTCCTATCTGCGCTGGACCTTCATTACCGGGGTCGTCTCCTCAGCGCCGAAGGCCTTCGTTGACGAGGACTTTACCTTCTTCGGCAAGCGGCTCGACGGCCAGGCCGAGATCGAAGCGCGCTGGAAGGGCTGCGTCGATGCGACCGACGATCAGCTCGGCGACGCTTTGGGCGAGGCCTATGTCGAGCGCGAGTTCAGCCCAAAGGCCAAGCAGCGCGTGCTCGCCATGATGCGCGAGATCGCCAAGGCGATGCAGGCCGACATCAAGACCCGCGATTGGATGAGCAAGCAGACCAAAGCGCGCGCGCTCGAGAAGCTCGCGAGCGTGGCCTACAAGGTGGGCTACCCGGACGAGTGGCTCGACTATGCGAAACTCGAGATCGTGCGCGGCGACGCGTTGGGCAACGTGGAACGTGCGTCTAGCTTCGCGGTGCGCCGCGATCTGGCCAAAATTGGCAAACCCGTCGACCGCGGCGAGTGGAGCATGACGGCGTCGACCGACAACGCCTATTACGACGAGCAGATGAACGACATCAACTTCCCTGCCGGCGTCCTTCAGCCGCCGAACTTCGATATGACGGCGGACGACGCGGCAAACTACGGCAACCTCGCCGCCCTTATCGGCCACGAGCTGACGCACGGCTTCGACGACGAGGGCCGCCACTACGACGCCCGCGGCAATCTGAAGGACTGGTGGACGGAGGCGGACGCCAAGGCGTTCGAGGCGCGCGCCGCGGGCCTCGCCAGCGAGTACAGCGCGTTCGTCGCCGTCAAGGACGCTTCCCACCCGGCAAAGGACGTCCATGTCGACGGCAAGCTGACGCTCGGCGAGAACGCGGCCGACAACGGCGGCGTCCGGCTGGCCTATGACGCCTTCCTCACCACGCGCGGCGCCAAGGCCGGCAGGGACGCTCGCGGCTACCCGCCGGCCCAGCGTTACTTCCTGAGTTACGCGCAAGGGTGGTGCGCGAACCGCACCGAGGCGTTCGCCAAGGAGGCGGCCAAGACCGACGAGCACGCTCCCGGTAAGTATCGCGTCAACGGCGTCGTGATGAACCTGACGGCGTTCCGCCAAGCCTTCGCCTGCAAAGTGGGCACGCCGATGGCCCCGGCTAGGATCAACCGCGTCTGGTAGAACATGCCTGGAGAGAAGCGGAGAGAAGCAATGAGTGCTCGACAAGGGCTTGGCGGTTTTGTTCTCGCCGCCGTGGCTGGATTGCTTGCCGTTTCCGGTTCCGCTCCTGCCGCCGACCGCTGGACGACCTACGCCAACCCCCGCTTCGGGACCATCGCTGACTATCCAGCTGATCTCTTCAGCGTTCAGGATCCTCCGCCCGACAACGGAGACGGCGCATCGTTCCGCACGGCCGACAGTCGCGCGCAGCTCTCCATCTATGGCGCTTACAATGTCGAAAACGATACACCGCAAAGCTATGTAGCGGAGCTCGACGAATTTAAGGACGCGACTTACAAGCGCGTGACGCCGGAGTTTTATGCCATCTCGGGGGCAAGCGGCGCGGACATCTATTACGACCGGTGCAACTTTCCACCCCACAATGACGACGTCCTGAACTGCATCCATGTCACCTACCCCGCGCGGGAGAAGGCGTTTTGGGATGCGATCGTGACACGCATCAGCAAGTCCTTGCGGTCGGGCTCGCACGGATGAGGCGCGCTCGTCGGACCGGCCCTTGATGAGCGGCCCTAACACGGCTTGCCAGCTTGCCTTGAAAGCTTTGCAGCTTCGGTGCTAGCAAGGGGCAGATTTTTCCGCCTTCAACCGTTATCAGGACAGCTGGGGGACCTAGCCGCATGAGCGTTCAGTCGAAGATTGCGCCTCAAGGAGCCAAGACGAGCAACAAGAAAGTGCTGGCCTTCGTCGAGGAGGCCAAAGCGCTGTTCAAGCCGGAAGCGGTCGTGTGGTGCGACGGTTCGCCCGCCGAGTATCAGCATCTGCTGAAAATGCTCGTCGACGGCGGCACCGCCATGTGGCTCAACCCGGAAAAGCGGCCGAACTCCATTCTCGTGCGCTCCGACCCAGCCGACGTCGCCCGCGTCGAGGACCAAACCTATATCTGCTCCGAGAGCAAGGACGACGCCGGTCCAACCAACAACTGGTTCGACCCGGCCGAGATGAAGGTCACGCTGTCGAAGCTCTATGACGGGGCCATGGCCGGCCGCACCATGTATGTGGTGCCTTATTCCATGGGACCGGTTGGCTCTCCCATCGCCGGCATCGGCGTGATGGTCACCGACAGCGCTTATGCCGTCGCCAACATGCACATCATGACGCGCGTCGGCGACAAGGTGCTGAAGGCGCTCGGCGACAGCGAGGATTTCGTACGCGGCATGCACACGGTAGGCTATCCGCTCTCCACGCCCTCCACCGCCGACGTTCCCTGGCCCTGCAACAAGACCAAGTACATCTCGCACTTCCCGGAGACGCGGGAGATCTGGTCCTACGGCTCGGGCTATGGCGGCAACGCGCTGCTCGGCAAGAAGTGTCACGCGCTCAGAATCGCCAGCGTCAAGGCCCGCGACGAGGGCTGGATGGCCGAGCACATGCTGATCCTCAAGCTCACCAATCCCGAAGGCAAGGCCAAGTACGTTGCCGCGGCCTTCCCCTCGGCCTGCGGCAAGACGAATCTCGCCATGCTGGTGCCGACCGTCCCCGGCTGGAAGGCCGAGACCATCGGCGACGACATTTGCTGGATGAAGTTCGGCGCCGACGGAAGGCTCTATGCCATTAATCCCGAGACCGGCTTCTTCGGCGTGGCGCCCGGCACCTCGACGGAGTCGAATTTCAACGCCATGGAGACGCTCTACGCCAACTGCATTTACTCAAACGTCGCGCTGACCGACGACGGCGACGTGTGGTGGGAGCATATGAGCGAGGCGCCCGCGCACACCGTCGATTGGATGCGCCGCTCGTGGACGCCGGCTTCCGGGCGCCCCGCAGCCCACCCCAATTCCCGCTTCACCGCCCCCGCCGCCCAGTGCCCGGTGATCGCGCCGGAATGGGAGGACCCCAAGGGCGTTCCCATCGACGCCATTCTATTCGGCGGCCGCCGCGCGACGGTAGCGCCGCTCGTGACGGAAGCCCTGAGCTGGCGGCACGGCACGTTTCTCGGTTCCATCATGGCCTCTGAGAAGACGGCCGCCGCGGCCGGCAAGATCGGCGATCTGCGGCGCGATCCCATGGCCATGCTGCCCTTCTGCGGCTACCACATGGGCGACTATTTCGCCCATTGGCTGAAGATGGGCGAGAAGGGCGGCGACAAGATGCCGAAGATCTTCTACGTCAATTGGTTCCGCAAGAGCCCGGAAGGCAAGTTCATGTGGCCCGGCTACTCCGAGAACAGCCGCGTGCTCAAATGGATCTTCGAGCGCTGCGACGGTAAGGCCAAGGCCGTCGATACGCCGATCGGCAAGCTGCCGGCCGAGAACGCGCTCGACGTTTCAGGGCTCAAAGTCTCCCCCGACACCGTCAAGGAACTGACCAAGGTGGATGTCGAGGGTTGGAAGGCCGAGCTGCCGCTGATCAAGGAGCATTTCGCCACCTTCGGCGCCAAGCTGCCCAAGGCGCTGAAGGACGAGCTCACCGCTCTCGAGAAGCGGCTGGGCTGACGCACCTGGCTCTTGCCGCATCTTGCGCTTCGCCTTAGGCAAGGCCGATGGCAAAGGGCAAAGGCGTCGTCGCGGCGGGGCATGAGCTGACCGCATCCGCCGCGGCGGAAATCCTCGAGGATGGCGGCAACGCCTTCGATGCGGCCCTTGCCGGCGTCTTTATGACCTTCGTCTCCGAGGCCGTGTTCTCCTCGCCTGGTGGCGGCGGCTTCCTCATGGCGCGGCGGGCCAATAGCGACGCCGCGGCGATGTTCGACTTCTTCGCCGAGACGCCCCGCAAGCGCCGCGCCGAGAGCGAGATCGAGTTCTTTCCCATCCATGCCGATTTCGGCCCGGCCAAGCAGGAGTTCCACATCGGGCTTGGATCGAGCGCGACCCCCGGCGTCGTGCCTGGCCTCTTCGTTATGCATGAGGCCCTGTGCACGCTGCCGATGAAGCGCCTTGTGGAGCCGGCCGTGCGCGCCGCGCGCGCAGGCTTCCCGTTAAGCGATTTCCAGGCCTATCTCTTCACCGTCATCGCCCCCATCCTCACCGCCAGCGAAGGCGTGGCGAAGATCTTTGCGCCGGGCGGCAAGCCGATGCCGGCAGGCGCCACCTTTCGCAACGAGGGGCTCGCCGAGACGCTTTCCTGGCTCGCCGAGGACGGCGCGCGCCTTTTTCTCGACGGCGATGTAGGCCAGGCCATCGTGACGCAGTCGCGGGACCTCGGCGGTCATCTCACTGCCGAGGACTTGCGGCGCTATCGCGTCGAGCGGCGCGAGCCGCTTTACTGGCGGCACGCGGGCGCCAGCGTCGCGCTCAATCCGCCACCTGCCGCAAGCGGCGCGCTCATCGCCTTCGGCCTTGCTTATCTGGAGGCGCTTGCCGAGGCGGGCCGCGCCCTCGATGCCTTCGCTCTGCGGGCCGCCATGGAGGCGACCAACCAGGCGCGCGCCACCCATGGCGAGGGGCTTGCCGCCCGTCTTGCCGGCGGCGTGCTGGCCAAGGAGATGCGTGAAGCCGCGCGTCAGCCCGCGTCTTATCGCGGCACGACCCATGTGAGCGTGATCGACGCCGACGGCAATGCCGCTTCGGTCAGCCTCTCCAACGGGGAGGGCAACGGCTATATCGTCGGGAATTTCGGCTTCATGCTGAACAACATGCTGGGCGAGGAGGACTTGGTGGCCGGCGGGCTCGGCGCGTGGTGCGAAGGGACGCGGCTCTCCTCTATGATGGCACCGACCATCATCTTGCAACCCGACGGCACGGTGACGGCGCTCGGCACCGGCGGCTCAAACCGCATCAGGTCCGCCATCCTCCAGGTCGCCGTCAATCTTCTCGATAATGCGATGAGCCTCGAAGCGGCGGTCGAAGCCCCGCGTCTGCATGTCGAGCGCAACGGAACGATCAGCTTCGAGCCGGGCCTGCCGGAGGCGGTGCAGGTCGAGTTCCTGTCGCTCGAGGAGAAGGCCCAGGTCTGGCCCGAGCGGAACCTGTTCTTTGGTGGGGTGCACGCCGCGCGCCGCCGGCCCAAGGGCGGCTTCGAAGGGGCGGGCGATCCCCGCCGCGGAGGCACGGTCCTGATCGTGTGAGGACCGCTTTTGGTTTGCACAGGTGATGACGCTCCGGCGCCCTATACGGATATTTTCTTTCGGGCACCCTCACCCAGCCCTCTCCCCACAGGGGAGAGGGGGGACTCACAGCGGTGTGCGCTGTTGAGGCTCCGCAGGCGGCATCGCCGTCTCGCCAGGTGCGGTGGGCAGATCCTTTTTGTCCGGGCTCTTCACGATTTCGCTCTTGGCATTGAGCCAGGTCGACGCATAGGTCGCCCCGTTGCTGCGCTTGGTGAGATGGGTGACCACCTCTTCGCCGGGATAGTAGTAGACGGTCCAGGGTCCGGTGATCGACTTCGGGATGGCGCGCCAGGTGACCAGCACCGTTTCGCCAGGCTTGACGTCGCCCTTCTTGACCTCGACCACTTGCAGCTTGGCGAGATAACCCGGCAGGTCCTCTCCGGACTGCTCATCCTTGGTGATGGTGGTGCAGGTCACCGACAGCACGCGGACCAGCGCCACGAGCTCGCTTTTGTCGGTCATCTCCTGCTCGGACATCGGCGCCGGCACGGCGAGCGCGGGCGTAGCGGCACCGGCGATGGCGAACAAGATGCTAAGCACTCTCAACGCTCGCGGCATGAAGCCTCCTCTAGCGGGATGAGACCCTGGGCATGAACTCTGGCCCCATGCCGTAGTCCTCGCCTGGCCTAGTGGTCAACTGGATGCTCGCTGCGGACCCGCGGCACCTCGACTGTCTCGCCGGACTTGGTCGGAAGCTTGGTGATGACCGCCTCGCTCACGAGCGCGCCGCGGCCGTTCCACCAGGTGGTGGTGAAGGCATCGCCGTCGCGGCTCAAATGCGTCCACACCATCTCGCCTGGATAGTAGAACACGCTCCATGATCCGAGCAGGCCTTTGGGGATCTCGTAGAACGTAATGTTGACATCGCCCCCCTTCGCCTCGTCGCCCTTGATGACCTCCATCAGCTCGACCTTGGCGCTGTAATTCCGAATATCCTGCTTGGTGAAGTCGTCATGCGTGATGGCGGTGCAGGTCACCGAAAGCACGCGAACCAGCGCCACGAGATCGCTCTTGGTCAGAAGCTCGGCGTCGGACATCGGCGCCGGCAGGGCGAGCGCCGGCGAAGCGGCGAGGAGGAGCACCAAAATCAGGCCAAACGCCTGCACGGATCGTGGCATGGGCTTATCCCGCGTCAGGTCGAGGTGGGGCTGCGCTGGCGGACCCTGTCTCGGTTTGCTCAATCTTGGACATGCGAGCGAGGTGATCCATTTGCATCCGGTAGATCCGACCGATGATGACAATCAAGATCAAGTCGAGGGGAATGTCGAGCGCGTCGGCGGCGATGCTGACGAGGCGACCGCAAGCAGCGCAGCGAAACCCTCGGCGGCTGAAGACGCCCGAAGCAAGAACTGGCCAAGGACGTTCACCAGGATCCACAGGAACAACCACCAGGGCAACAGGGAGGACCGGCGCTCGT
>DASYIU010000271.1:0-2571 GCA_035997285.1 Methyloceanibacter sp.
GTGGCGGCGAAATTCTCCAGCACGATCACGGCTTCGGCGCCGGAGTCCTCGAGGTGATGCTCGAGCTCGGGCGCGGTGTAGAGCGGATTGACGTTGACGGCGATGTAGCCCGCCCGCAGCACGGCCGCCACGGCGACGGGATATTGCAGCACGTTGGGCATCATGATCGCGACCCGCGCGCCGCGCTTCAGGCCCCTGCCCTGCAGCCAGGCAGCGAGCGCCTGGGAGAGCGTGTCGACCTCGCCGAAGGTGATGGCCTTGTCCATGCAGACATAGGCCTTGTGGTCACGATAACTGGCGAAGCTCTCCTCGAGCAGCGCCACGACGTTGGGATAGACCGACGGATCGATGTCCGACGGCACGCCTGGCGGATAGCTCTTGAGCCAGAACCGGTTCATGCCCCCTCCCGAGAACGCTCGTTGGGATCATTATAGTCATGTCCGACTTTGAACGCTTCCACGTGATTACCGGCGGCCCGGGATCGGGCAAGAGCACGCTGATCGAGGCGCTGGGCCGCAGAGGGTTTGCGCACTCGATTGAAGCCGGCCGCGCCATCATTCAGGATCAGATCGCGATCGACGGGCCGGCGCGGCCGGGACGCGACCCGCTGGCCTTCGCCGAGCTCATGCTGTCGTGGGAGCTGAGATCGTATCGCGCGGCAGAGGCCGCGAGCGGGCCTGTGTTCTTCGACCGCGGCGTGCCCGACATGGTCGGCTACTTCGGGCTGCTCGGCCGGCCGGCGCATGTGACGCGGGCGGCCGGGCGCTTCCGCTACAACCAACGCGTCTTTCTCGCGCCGCCGTGGCCGGCGATCTTCACACAGGATGCCGAACGCAAGCAGACTCCCGAGGAAGCAGAGCGGACCTATGAGGCGATGGTCGCCGCCTATTCGAGCTGCGGCTACGACCTCGTCGTCCTGCCGCTTGCCTCGGTCGACGAGCGCGTGCGCTTCGTGCTGGCAAATATCGGCGCATAGATAAAGGCCCGTCCTCACGGACGGGCCTTCGGTTCATCCGGACCGCGCTTAGGCGGCAGCCTTGGTGAACTTCTCGATGCGCTCCTGCACCGGACGGACGACATCGTCGGTCGCCTTGCGCACATAGGCGCCGAGGTCCTGGGCCTGCGCCATGCGGGCCTCCAGGCGGCCGCGCCAGTACTTGGCCGAGACGTCGAACGCCTCGATCGGCGACTTGGCGGCGAGGAAGTCGCGCACCGCGGCGAAGCTCGCGTCGGTGTCTTCCTTGGCGACCTCGAGCAGCTTGAGGCCGGCCTTGGTGGCGCCTTCGCGGGCCTGGCTGAACTGGGTGTTCATCTCTTCGGTCGCAGTCTGCGCGGCCTTGCTGATCTGCTCGAAGCCCTCGGTCGCCTTGCGGACGCCGATCTGGGCGAACTCGCGGGCGCGCTCGCCGGCGGCCTTGGTGGTTTCGGTGGCATGCTCGATCACGCTGTCGAGCGGGGTGTTGGTGGTGGTCATGGTCGGTTCCCGATGCGGTTGGTACTGGTGGTGGTGTGGACTGACGGGGCATATATGGGAGGCCGATGGTGCGTTGCAACATGAATTGTTGCAGTGCGAGAATAAAAGTAAATTATCTTTGTTTTTCAATTGATTAGGCTGCCGATTAAGAGGACAAATCGACCAAGCAAGGAGCCGGAGGGCTTTCCGGGAGGACGCCATGGACCCGCAGCAGCTGTCAGGCATCGACGCGTCGTTCCTTTATCTGGAGACGCCCGAGACGCCCATGCACGTGGCGGGGCTCACCTACTTCCAGCTTCCCGAGGGGTTCGAGGGCAGTTTCTACCGGCACTTCCGCCGCTTCTTCGAAAGTCGCCTGCACACCATCCCGATCTTCTCGAAGCGGCTGGCGCCGTCGCTCTACGACCTCGATCACCCCGGCTGGGTCGACGCCGATGACCTCGACCTCGACTACCATCTGCGCGAAACGGCATTGCCCGCGCCCGGCACCGAGGCGCAGCTCGAGGAGGTGATCGGCCGCCTGCATGCCAACACGCTCGATCGCAGCCGTCCGCTCTGGCAGTTCTACGTCATCACCGGCCTCGAAAACGGCCAAGGCGTTCTCTACTCGAAGGTCCATCACGCCGCGATCGATGGCGGCGCCGGCATGGCGATCAACAAGGCGCTGTACGACGTGACGGCTGTGCCGCGCGAGGTGGCGCCACCGCCGCCCAAGCCTGCCTCGCCCAAACCGGCGCCCAGCTCGCCGACGACCGTCGATCCGGTGAAGGGCATCGCCGACATCATGGGCAACATGATGCGCCAGCAACTGAAGATGTGGGAAGCGGCACCCGCCATCGTGAACGCCATGACCGACGCCTTCCTCGCCAAGCCGGGCGAGATGCCCAAGGCGCTCGGCACGCTGCAGAGCCTGCTCACCCAGTTGCCGACGTTGGACGCGCCTAAAACGCCGTTCAACGCCACCATCACGCGCGAGCGCAGCTATGCCGCGCGCACGATCTCGCTCGGCGACGCCAAGGCGATCGCCAAGGCGGGCGGCGCCAAGCTGAACGACGTGGTGATGGCGGTGTGCAGCGGCGCGCTCCGTCGCTATCTCC
>DASYIU010000272.1:0-6005 GCA_035997285.1 Methyloceanibacter sp.
GATCTTCGCCGCGTCGCGCAACCTCGTCACCACCTCTTGTGCCTTTTGCTGCACGAGCTGGGTGCGGATCGCCTCTTTGACCTGGTCGAAAGTGGGGAGCGGCTGGTCGCGCTTCTCTTCGACCTTGATGATGTGCCAGCCGAATTGGGTCTGCACCGGCTCCGAGATCTGGCCGACCTCGAGCGCGAAAGCTGCATCCTCGAACGGCTTAAGCATCTGGCCGCGGGCAAAAAAGCCAAGATCGCCGCCTTCGGCGCTTGTGTCTTTCGACTTCTCCTTGGCGACCGTGGCGAAATCCTCGCCCTTCTTCAGCCGCTCGGCGACCTCTTTGGCCTCGGCCTCGGTCGCTACCAAAATATGGCGGGCACGGATCTCTTGCTCGGGCTTCACGCTGCCGATCTTCTCGTCATAGATCTTCTTGGCAGTGTCGTCAGACACGGCATTGTTGATGCTGGCATCGAAGAACGCGTCGCGCAGCGCGCGCCGCTGATGATATTTGAGGCGGGCGGCGAAATTCGCGGCGCTGTCGAGCTTGTCCTTCTCGCCCGCCTCCGCCATGAGCTCGTTCTCGATGACATACTGCAGGAGCACGCGCTTGCGGTCCGCCGGCGTGTAGTTGGAGAGCCTTGAGCCGACTTCGGAAACGGCAAAATCCAGGTCGGATTGCTTGATATCGACGCCGTTCACGCGGGCGACGACTGGATCGTCGGCTGCGGCAGGCAATGGAGCAAAGCCAATTAAGGCTGCAGCAAGCAGCAAGACTGACCAAGTTTTCACGAGAATGGATCCTCATCTTCTGCTCGCCTTGCGGCTCCTTGCAAAGCGCAGGCGAGCGGGTTGGGTTCGCTTCCCCGGGGCGCTTTTAGACCCCGGATGACGGGTTGCCAAGGGACGAATACGCCCATTGGGATGGGCCAGGACACGCTGCGACGGCGTCAAATAGCTGCCACTTCGGCCCATTTTCAAACCGAGGAATTGACGGCCGGACCTTATTTCGATAATTCTGGACGCATGGAAATCTCAACCGCAGTGGACGCGCTCGGCGCCCTGGCCCAGGACAGCCGGCTCAAGGTGTTCCGCCTGCTCGTCCGCTCGGGGCCCGACGGAATGGCCGCGGGCGATATCGCGCGGAAGCTCGCCGTGCCGCACAACACCATGTCCTCTCACCTTGCCATCCTCACCCGCGCCCACCTCGTCAGCTCGCGCAAAGCGGGCCGCTCGGTCATCTACGCGGTGGATCTCGAGGGGACGCGCGCGCTTCTGTCCTTCCTGGTCGAGGACTGCTGCCGCGGCAAGCCGCATATCTGCGCGCCGCTGATCGCATCGACGCTTGCCGAGTGTTGTCCGTAATAGGAGGAGAAACCCATGCAGGTCGTGAAGAGCCCCGAGCCGCTCAATGTTCTCTTCCTGTGCACCGGCAACTCGGCGCGCTCGATCATGGCGGAATGCATTCTCAATCGGCTGGGGGCCGGCAAGTTTCGCGCCTTCAGCGCCGGCAGCCACCCGGCCGGCAAAGTCAACCCGGTGACGCTCAATCTGTTGCGCAAGACGAACTACGACGTCTCGGGCCTCCACTCGAAGTCCTGGGACGAGTTTGCGAAGCCCAATGCGCCCAACCTCGACTTCGTCTTCACCGTCTGTGACGACGCGGCCAATGAGCTCTGCCCCATCTGGCCAGGCCAGCCGATGACCGCCCATTGGGCCCTGCCCGACCCCGCCCCGGCCCAAGGCACCGAGGCCGAGCGGACTCTCGCCTTCGCCGACACGATGCGCATGCTCAATCAACGCATCGGCATTTTCGTGAGTCTACCGCTCGACCGGCTGAGCAAGCTGTCACTTAAGCGTGAGCTCGATGCCATCGGGCGGACCGAGGCGGCAGCCCTCCAAACAGCCCGCCTAGCCTCGGCGCGGGGCGCCCGCGCGTCGCGTTGACAAGGTTAGGGGCGCCTCTTATGTCTCACGGGCGTTTGTTTCCCTGGCATTTTTCGGACGCTTTCCTAAGGCTCTGATGGGAATCGGCCTTAAGAAATCTCCTGCCATAAGAGGCTAAAGAACCAATGCTTTCCTTTGGCACCATCGCCAGCAAAGTCTTCGGCTCATCCAACGACCGCAGGCTCAAGAAATATGCGAGCTCGGTCGCAGCCATCAATGCGCTGGAGCCCGAAATCGTGGGCCTCAGCGACGAGGCGTTGCGCGCCCGCACCGAGGCGTTCCGCGCCAGAGTGCGCGAAGGCACGCCGCTCGACGATTTGATCCCGGAGGCCTTCGCCACCGTGCGCGAGGCCGCCAAGCGCACCATCGGCCAGCGCCATTTCGACGTGCAGATGATCGGCGGCATGGTCCTGCATGAGGGCCGCATCGCCGAGATGAAGACCGGCGAAGGCAAGACGCTGGTTGCCACGCTTGCCGTTTATCTCAATACGCTCGCCTGCCGCGGCGTCCACGTCGTCACCGTCAACGACTATCTCGCCAAGCGCGATTCGGTCTGGATGGGCGCCATCTACAAGTTCCTCGGCCTCACCGTCGGCGTCATCGCCCACGAGCTCAGCGACGAGCAGCGGCGCACGCAATATGCCTGCGACGTCACTTACGGCACCAATAACGAGTTCGGCTTCGACTATCTCCGCGACAATATGAAATACGCGGCCTCGGAGATGGTGCAGCGCGGCCACTTCTTCGCCATCGTCGATGAGGTAGATTCGATCCTGATCGACGAGGCGCGCACGCCGCTCATCATCTCGGGCCCGCTCGACGACCGCTCCGAGCTCTACGCGGCAATCGACACGTTCATTCCCAAGCTCGAGGCGGGCGACTTCGAGCTCGACGAGAAGACCCGCATCGTCACGCTGACCGAGGCTGGCAACGAGCATGTCGAGCAGCTCCTCACCGAGGCCGATCTGCTCAAGGGCGAGTCCCTCTACGACATCGAGAACGTCACCGTCGTTCACCACGTCCAGCAGGCGCTGCGCGCCCACAAGCTCTTCCAGCGCGACCGCGACTATATCGTGAAGGACAGCGACGTGATCATCATCGACGAGTTCACCGGCCGCATGATGCAGGGCCGGCGCTACTCCGAAGGGCTGCATCAGGCCCTCGAGGCCAAGGAGCACGTGACCATCCAGCCCGAGAACCAGACACTCGCCACCATCACCTTCCAGAACTATTTCCGGCTCTACCGGAAGCTCGCCGGCATGACCGGCACGGCCATCACCGAGGCCGACGAGTTCCTCGACATCTACGGCCTCGAAGTGGTCGAGGTGCCGACCAACGCCACCATGATCCGCGAGGACGAGGATGACGAGGTCTACCGCACCGCCGCGGAGAAGTACCGGGCCATCATCGCCCTGATCAAGGAGGCGCGGAAGCGCGGTCAGCCAATGCTGGTGGGCACCACCTCCATCGAGAAGTCCGAGATCCTGGCGGCGCTGCTCAAGAAGGACAAGGTGCCCCATCAGGTGCTGAACGCCCGCTATCACGAGCAGGAGGCCCACATCATCGCCCAAGCCGGCGTCCCCGGCTCGGTGACCATCGCCACCAACATGGCCGGCCGCGGCACCGACATTCAGCTTGGCGGCAATCCCGACATGCTGCTCGAGGGCTGGCTCGCCGAGCAGGCGGACAAGGGCAACGAGCCCACGCCTGAGGAGATCGCCGCCATGCGGAAGCAGATCGCTTCCGAAGTCGGCAAGAAGAAGCAGACGGCGCTTGAGGCTGGCGGGCTCTACGTGGTCGGCACCGAGCGCCATGAGAGCCGCCGCATCGACAACCAGCTGCGCGGCCGCTCAGGCCGGCAAGGCGATCCGGGCCGCTCCCGCTTCTTCCTCTCGCTCGAGGACGATCTGATGCGCATTTTCGGCTCGCAGCGCATGGACGGCATGCTCCAGGCGCTCGGGCTGAAGGAGGACGAGGCCATCGTCCATCCCTGGATCAACAAGGCCCTTGAAAAGGCGCAAGCCAAGGTCGAGGCGCGGAACTTCGACATCCGCAAGAACCTGCTCAAATACGACAACGTGATGAACGATCAGCGCAAGGCGATCTTCGAGCAGCGCCGCGAGCTTTTAAGCGATGCCGATTTGAGCGAGACCGTAGCCGACATGCGCCATCACGTCGTCGACGACCTCGTCGCCGCGAACATCCCCGAGAAGTCCTACGCCGAGCAGTGGGACATCCCGGCCTTGAAAGAGGCGATGCAGAACATCTTCGCCCTCGACTTGCCGCTTGCCGACTGGGCGGCGGAAGAGGGCATCGGCGAGACCGAGTTTCATGAGCGGCTGATCAAGGCCGTTGACGAGAGGACCGCCCAGAAGGCCGCGAATTTCGGTCCCCAGATCCTGCGTCAGATCGAGAGGGCGGTGCTGTTGCAGACGCTGGACGGTCTGTGGCGCGAGCACCTCGTCACCCTCGAGCACCTGCGACAGGTCATCGGCTTGCGCGGCTACGGCCAGCGCGATCCCTTGAACGAGTACAAGAACGAGAGCTTCACCCTGTTCGAGCACATGCTCACCAGGCTCCGCGAGGGCGTGACCGGCCAGCTCATGCATGTCGAGCTTGCGCGGCAGGAGGAAGCGCCGCCGCTCGAGGCGGCCGAACTTCCGCCCATGGAAGTGCATCACTTCGATCCGACCACCGGCGAGGACGAGTTCGCCCTTGAGACCGCCAATGCCGGCGGCAATGGACGGGGCGCGGCCAGGGCCGCCCGCGCGAAGAAAGCCGGCGGCGCAAACCCGGCCGATCCTTCGAGCTGGGGCAAGGTACAGCGGAACGCGCTCTGCCCGTGCGGCTCGGGCAAGAAATACAAGCACTGCCACGGCACCTACACTTAAGGAGCGCCACGTCGCGCTTTCTAGTTGGTGTGACTTGACCGTCATTCGCGGGCTCCGGCGACGTTCTGGGAACCGGAAAGGCCGCCTGTCGATTACTCTTCGCCGTATCAACCGTCGTTGGAGATCGGCAGCTCATGTCTTTGCCTGACTTATTGCGCCTCCGCGCTCGCGCTCCATGACGCTCGATCAAGCTCTCGCCTTCGCCATCATCATCGGCATGATGGCGCTGTTTGCTTGGGACCGCTGGCGCTATGATCTCGTCGCCGTGCTCGCGCTCCTTGTCGCCGTCGCCGTCGGCGTCGTGTCGCCTGAACGGGCCTTCAAAGGCTTCGGTGACAAAATCGTCATCGTGGGAAGCGCTCTCGTGGTTAGCGCGGCGATCGGGCGTCATCGAGCGGATCGTGCGTAAGCTCGGACCATACTCACCACCCTCAACCGGCAGGTGGTTGCCCTTGTCGGCTCGGTGACCTTGCTGTCAGGCTTCGTAAAGAATATCGGCGCGCTGGCTATGTTGATGCCCATCGCCTTCCAGCTGGCGCGGCAACCGGCACCTCGCCCTCGTCGCTTCTGATGCCGATGTCGTTCGGCGCGTTGCTCGGGGGCATCGTGACCCTGGTCGGGACTTCGCCCAACATCATCGTGTCGAGGGTACGCGAGCAGATCCTGGGCGTCCCTTACGGCATGTTCGACTTCACTCCGGTAGGCGCCGGCATCGCGTTCGCGGGCTTTCTCTTTCTCATCTTCGGCTGGCGGCTCTTACCCCGCGGCCGAAAGGGGGCAGCCTCGATGGATGCCGCCTTCAATCTCGAAGGCTACATTACTGAGGTGACCGTTTCCGCGGATTCCCCCGCGGTTGGAGTGACCGTGAAGGCCCTCGAAGAGCTTGGCGAGAACGAGATCGAGGTGATTGCCCTGGTCAGAGGGACCACGCGGCGCTACGCGCCGGCCGGCAATTTGGTGGTCAAGGCGAGCGACATCCTCATCTTGCAAGGCGAGCCCTCGGCGCTCGAGCGCGTCGTCGCGCTGGAGAAGCTCAAGCTCACTCGCGACGACAAGACCACGGAGGGCGATACGCCGGCGGACGAGCGGGGCGTCATGGAGGCCGTAATCACCTCCGACTCCGAGCTTGTGGGCAGCTCCGTCGGTCACCTCAAGCTGTTCGATCGCCATGGCGTCAATCTG
>DASYIU010000273.1:0-1839 GCA_035997285.1 Methyloceanibacter sp.
GCACGATGGAGGCGAAGGCGATGGCGATGGCGCCGAACAGCCCGACGATGGACACAGCCAGAAGGTTCATCGCCACCGGCGTGCTCAACGAGGCGAAACGGTGCAAGAGCACCGTCAGGATGAGGAGTTGCACGAAGAAGAGCGCGATCCGCCGTGCCCAGGTCGCCTCGCGGGCTTCCTTGACGGCATAGCGCGCGGTCGAATATCGCGCCATGGAATAGCTCACGTCACGCCCCTCATAAGCCCAACCTTGCCACTTCGCGGAATGGTGAAAGCCCGCTTCATCCTTATAGCGCTAAAGCAAAGGCGTGGCAGGTTTTGTGGTGGTCGGCTTACACATGTTGGCCGCCATCGATGTGCAACTCGGCGCCGTTGATGTAGCTCGATTGCTCGGTGCACAGAAAATAGATGGCCTTGGCCACCTCCTCCGGAAGCCCAAGCCGGCCCATCGGGATATCGGCGATCAGCTTCCCGGTGCCCAGTGACAGGATCGAGGTATCGATCTCGCCCGGCGAGATGGCGTTCACCCTGACGCCGCGCGGCGCGAAGTCGGCAGCCATCTCGCGGGTGAGCGCGGCGAGCGCCGCCTTCGAGGTCGAATAGCCCGAGCCGGCGAAGGGATGCACCCGCGAGCCTGCGATCGAGCTTACATTGACCACACTGCCGGAGCCGGCGACGAGCTCCTCCATCAGGCCGCGGGCAAGCATCAGCGGCGCGAAGAAGTTGACCTGGAACACCGCCTTCCAGTCCTCAACCCGTGTCTCGATGGTGCTCAGCCTGCTGCCCCCCTCGCCCTTTGGCGGATCGCCGCATTGTTGACGAGCGCGTTCAGCCTCCCGCCTTGTGCGCGCAGCCGGTCCTTCATCTCGGCAATGACGCGGATCGTGTTGTCGGCGTCGCCGAGATCGACCTGGATGTGGTCGTCGGGGCCTGCCTCCCACGGGCAATCCTCAGGGAAAGGATGGCGCGAGCAAGAAATCACACGCCAGCCGGCGGACGAGAAGCGCTTGACGGTGACGTGGCCGATGCCGCGCGAGGCGCCCGTTAGGATCAGGGTCCTGCGCTCCTCATTAGGGATTTGTGCCATGGCGTTGCTTCAGGCTGCCTTGCTGCCGCTTCCCGTGCGAACATAGGCAGTAAGCGGGGTCACGGGTAGAGCCGGGTCTTGGTCCAGGGGTCTTGCGGCGAAGCGCGCCGGAACACGATCCGGTCATGCAGCCGGAAGGGTCCATTCCTCCAGTACTCGATCTCGAGCGGCGCGAGGCGATAGCCGCGCCAATAGGCCGGGCGCGGCACCGCGCCGTCGCCAAAGGCTTGGGTGAGGCGCTCCACCTCTGCTTCGAGGACCGCGCGGCTCGCAAGCGCCCGCGACTGAGCCGAGGCGCAGGCCCCGATGCGGCTCTCCCGATGCCGCGTGGCGAAATAGGCGTCAGCTTCGGCCTCGGTGGTGGGCTCGACCGGTCCGCGTATGCGGATCTGCCGCCCCAGGCTCTTCCAGTAGAAGAGGAGCGCTGCCTTAGGCTGAGCTGCAAGCTCGAGCCCCTTGGCGCTCTCGCAATTCGTATAGAAGACGAAGCCCCTCTCGTCGGCCCCTTTGAGGAGAATCATCCGCACATTGGGCAGGCCGTCGGAGCTTACGGTCGCCAGCGCCATGGCCTCGGGGTCGGCGGGCTCGGCGGCTTCCGCCTCAGTCATCCAACTGCGAAACAACGGAAATGGGTCGCTTGCTTCGGTGAAGTCCCCCGCTTCCGGCGCCTTTGCCTTAGGCGGGTGGGCGATGGAGTGACGGTCGTCCATGGCTCAAAACCTCTTGTATGCCGCAAAGAATTTTTTTTGGCG